>JAKLIL010000379.1 GCA_022709625.1 Verrucomicrobiota bacterium | reverse complement strand
TGACGAAAAAGCAGCTGGCGGAAATCGCCCGGATCAAGGCGAAGGATTTGAACGCGGACGACGAGGACCATGCGGTGCGCATGGTGGCCGGCACGGCGCGCAGCATGGGCATCGAGGTGGAGTAAAGCGGCCATGGCAATTCACGGCAAAAAATACAAGCAGGCGGCGGCCAAGGTGGACCGGGAAACCCTCTACACCATCGCGGGCGCCCTGAAGTTCCTCAAGGACAACCCCACGACCAAGTTCGACGCGACGGCGGAAATCGCTTTCCGCCTGGGCGTGGATCCGACCAAGAGCGACCAGGCCGTCCGCGGCACGGTGACGCTCCCGTTCGGCACGGGCAAGACGATCCGCGTGCTGGTGTTCGCGAACGGCCCGGCGGCCGACGCGGCCCGCGCGGCCGGCGCCGACCTCGTGGGCTACGACGACCTGATCGCCAAGGTTGCGGGCGGGTTTACCGATTTCGACGTCGCGGTGGCCACCCCGGACGCCATGAAGGAAGTCCGCAAGCTGGGCAAGGTGCTCGGGCCGCGCGGCCTGATGCCCAACCCCAAGACCGGCACGGTCAGCGACGATACCGCCGCGGCGGTCAAGGCCTGCAAGGCCGGCCGCGTGGAGTTCCGCATGGACCGCAACGGCAACGTGATGGTGCCGTTCGGCAAGCTGTCCTTCGAACTCGACGCCCTGCAGGGCAACTGCCGGGCCGTGGTCGAAGCTCTCAACGCGGCCCGGCCGGCGGCGACGAAAGGCGTGTTCATCAAGCGCGCGACGCTGACCTCGACGATGGGCCCCGGGCTCCGGCTGGATCCCCGCGAGACGGCCTAGGCTGTACTGGATTGGAGACACGACCATGAGACCCGAAAAAACGGCGATTGTCAGGGAGATCAAGGAGGAACTGGCGGACGCGACCTTCGCGTTCCTAGCCGATTTCACCCGGATGGATACGGCGAAGACGGCGGCCCTGCGCCGCAAACTGCGCGAAACGGGCGCCCGCTACCAGGTGGTGCCGAACCGTTTGTTCCGCGTGGCCCTGAAAGAACTGGACTACGCCGGCCTCGAGCCGGGGCTGGTGGGGCCGACGGCCATCGTGTTCGGCGCCGGCGACGCCGCCGCCACGGCCAAGGCCCTGCGCGAGTTCGCCAAGACCAACAACAAGATTCCCGTGGTCAAACTCGGCCGCATGGAAGGCGCCATCCTCCAGCCGGCGGACGTCGAGGCGCTGGCCGCCATGCCGCCCAAGCCGGTGCTGCAGGGCCTGCTGGTCGGGACCCTCGCGGCGCCGATGACGAATTTGGTCGGCGTGATGAACCAGAAACTGGCGAGCCTCGTGTACGTGCTCAAGGCCGCCGCCGACAAGAAGCCCGCCGCCTAATCCCCGGCGCCGGCTTGATTTAAAAAACAAGGATCAGGAGATCAAACCCATGAGCGATGAAGTGAAACTCGAAGGAAAAATGGCGGAGTTCGTGGACTGGATCGAAACGATTTCGGTCCTGGAACTGTCGCAGTTGGTCAAGGCGCTGGAAGCCCGTTTGGGCGTTTCCGCGGCCGCCCCCGTGGCGGTGGCGGCCGCTCCGGCCGCCGGCGGCGGCGCCGCCGCGGCGGAGGAAAAGACGGAATTCACCGTCGAACTGACCGATGCCGGCGCGCAGAAGATCGCGGTCATCAAGGAAGTCCGCGCGATCACGGGCCTGGGCCTGAAGGAAGCCAAGGACCTGGTCGAAGGCGCCCCGAAACCGGTGAAGGAAAACGTGGCCAAGGACGAAGCCGAAAAGGTCAAGAAACAGCTCGAGGCGGCCGGCGCCAAAGTCACCATCAAATAGTCCCGGCACGGTCGTGCGACGGTCGCCCCGGGGCGCTTTTGGCGCCCCCGGGGTGTACCTGTCTTTTGGTTTGTGCGGTGTTCCACCCTCAACGATAGGTGACGCAGATGGTTGACAGGATTAATTTTGGCCAGTTGGCGGATGTGGTCGAGCTGCCGGATCTGATCGAGATCCAAACCCGCTCGTACCGGGAATTCCTGCAGATGGAGGTGCCGCCGAACCGGCGCCGCCTGGTCGGCTTGCAGGCGGTCTTCAAAGAAGTCTTCCCTATCGAGAGCTACGACGGGAACTGCACCCTGGATTTCGTCAAGTACGAGATCACGCCGCCCAAGCAGGCCGCCTTCGAAAGCCTCAAGGAGGGGGAATCG
>JAKLIL010000378.1 GCA_022709625.1 Verrucomicrobiota bacterium | reverse complement strand
CATTGCCCCCGCGGATTTCAATTCCTACGGCTCGCGGCGCGGCAACCACGAAGTCATGATGCGCGGCACGTTCGCCAACGTGCGCCTGCGCAACCGCATGGCCTCGCGCGAGGGCGGCTGGACCACGCTCCAGCCTTCCGGCGAAGAAACCAGCGTGTTCGACGCCGCCATGGCCTATCGGCAAGCCGGCGTCCCGCTCGTGGTCGTCGCGGGCCAGCAGTACGGCGCCGGCAGTTCGCGCGACTGGGCGGCCAAGGGCCCGATGCTCCTCGGCGTGCGCGCCGTCGTCGCCGAAAGTTTCGAGCGCATCCACCGCTCGAATCTCGTGGAAATGGGCGTGCTGCCGTGCGAGTTCGTGGATGGCCAGACCGCCGCATCCCTCGGGCTCGACGGATCGGAAACCGTGTCGATCCGCGCGGCGGGGCCCTTGGTTCCGCGCGGCCGGCACGCGGCCAGCGCCGTCAAGCCCGATGGCCGCGAAATCCGCTTTGCGCTCGTCAACCGCATCGACACCGCCATCGAGATCGCCTACTACCAGGCCGGCGGCATTTTGCCGTTCGTTTTGCGCAAGCTGCTGGACTCCTGACGCCCCGCCGGTAAACCCGCACGTTTCCACTCGCCTTCCTCCCCTCCGGTCGGATAGCCTTCCGGAGTTGGCTTCACGTGGTCGTTGCCCTCGTGTCCCCATGATCGTTTCTCCTGTGAAGGAAAGGTCCCCCATGAAATTCGATCGATTGCGCGAAAGCTATCTCAACCGCATGGCGGCCGCCGCCAGGCTGGCCGCCGGCAAATTCGTCGCCAAGGAAAACGCCCAGGCTTTACTGCGAGCGGTCGTCCGTTCCGGCGACCGGGTCTGCATCGAAGGCGACAACCAGAAACAGGCCGATTTCTTCGCGCGGGAGCTGGTCCGGCTGGATCCGCAGGAGATCAATCGCTTGCACATGACGCAATCGACGCTGGTGCTCGACGAACATCTCGAAGTGTTCCGGCGGGGCATCGCCGAACGCTTGGACTTTGCCTATTCCGGCCCCCAATCCAAGGCGCTCTACCAGCTTGCCACCGAAAAAAAGGTGAAAATCGGCGCCATCCACACCTATCTGGAACTCTACGGGCGCTATTTCGTCGATCTCTATCCGCAGGTGGCCATCCTCGCGGCGGAAGCCTGCGACGACGCGGGCAATGTGTTCACGGGCCACAACACCGAGGATTCGCCGCTTATCGCCGAAGCCGCTCGTTTCAAGATGGGCGTCGTGCTGGTGCAGGCCAAGCAGAAGCTGCCGCAACTGCCCCGCGTGGACATTCCCGCGTCGTGGGTGGATTTCATCGTCGTCACCGGCGAGGACTACCACCTCCAGCCGCTCTTCACGCGCGACCCGGGCAAAATCACCAACCAGCAGGTCTTGATGGCCATGATGGCGCTCAAGGGGATCTACCAACCCTACGGCGTCCAGGCGCTGAACCATGGCCTCGGCTACGCCACGGCCGCCATCGAATTGCTGCTGCCCGTCTACGGCGCGCAACTGGGCCTCAAAGGCAAGGTCGCGACCCACTGGGTGCTGAATCCCCACCCCACGCTCATTCCCGCCATCGAAGCCGGTTTCGTCGAACACGTCTACGCCTTCGGCGGCGAGCCCGGCATGGAAGACTATGTCCAGGCGCGCCCCGACGTGTTCGCGGTCGGGCCCGACGGCACCATGCGCTCCAACCGCTGCTGCGCGCACGTCGCCGGCCTCTACGCCATCGATTTGTTCATCGGCGCGACCCTGCAGATCGACCGCTTCGGGAATTCGTCGACGGCCATCCGGGGAATGATTGCCGGATTCGGCGGTGCGCCCAATCTCGGCGGCACTCCGCCGGGCCGCCGCCACAACACCGCGGCCACGACGGCCGCGGGCGCCTTCCGCGAACAGGTGTTCCGCGGCCGCAAACTTGTGGTCCAACTCACCCCCACCCGTTCCGAGAAAAAGAACATCCCGGTGTTCGTCGAGGAACTGGATGCCCAGCAATTGCACCGGGACGGCGTTTTCGCCGAACCACCCGTCATGATTGCCGGCGACCAGGTCACCCACGTCGTGACGGAAGCCGGCATCGCCTATCTCGACAAGTGCCCCGACACCGTAACCCGCCAGCAGGCCGTGGCGGCCGTGGCCGGCGATACCCCCGTGGGCCGGACCCTGGCGCCGTCCGCGCGGGACGCCA
>JAKLIL010000377.1 GCA_022709625.1 Verrucomicrobiota bacterium | reverse complement strand
GCCACGATGCCGCGCCAGACCAACCAGTGGATGGCCGCCTGCGGCGAGTGCCGGCCGGCGTCCGCCGCCGCAATGCGCCACTCTTCCGCGAACTGGCGTTCGTAGTGGGTGCCGCCGATCGAACCCGGATGCCAGCGGAAGTCCGCCAGCGGTCCGCCAGGAATGCGCACACCCCCGCCTTGCCGCCAGAGGCGCAGCGTCAAATCGTAGTCCCAGGCCGCCCGGTACTCGGCGCGCAATCCCCCCGCCGCGGCCAACACCGAGCGCCGGAACCACGAGGCGGGCTGCGACACATAGTTGATGCACTGGATCAGGAACCGGCTCGAAAACGGAAAGCAGGCGTTTTTCACGAAGGTCGAGAAACCGCGGATCCCATGCCCCGCCTCGTCCACGATGCGGCAACGGCCAAAGATCAAGGCGGCCTGCGGATGCTTTCGCGCGGCGGCGGCCACCGCCGCCAGCGCCCCCGGACGATAGGTGTCGTCGGCGTTCAGCCAGCCGACGAGATCGCCGGTCGCCATTCGGAAGCCCTTGTTCAATGCGTCGGCAGGCCCGTTGTCCTTCTCGCTGACGAGCGCCGCCAGACGCGACCGGCGGGATTCGGCGATGGCCAGCGAGCCGTCCGTGCTGCCTCCGTCGAGCAGGATGTATTCCAGTGCGTCGCCGGGCGCGAGTTCCTGCGCCAGCACGCTATCCATGCACTGCGCCAGCCAGCGCGCGCCGTTGAAGTTGGGGGTCAGAACCGTGATTTTCATGCACCGACTCCGCGCACCGGCGAGATCTCAAAGCAAGCCGGATGCCAGGGCCATGAATACGGCGATCGCCATCGGACCATCGATCTTCAACAGGCGCCGGCCCGTGGCCGCTTCCATCCAGTAGGTGCCGTCGAACCGGAAAAGCCGCTCCCCGCTGGCGGATTTCACTACGAACACCCCGTCCCATCGGAGCAACCGTTCGCCGGTCGCCGCCTTCATCAAGTATTGGCCATCCCATTTGTAGAGCCGTTCGCCCGAGGCCGCTTTCAGCAGGTACTCGCCGTCCCACTTGTAGAGCCGTTCCCCCGTGGCGGCCTTCAGCAGATAGGTTCCGTCCCAGGCGAAAAGCCGTTCGCCGGTGTCGGCTTTGCACACGTAGACGCCGGCCGACGCCGACGCAACCACCGCCGCCAACGCGGCCAGTCCGCAAATCAATTTCTTCATTGCCGCTCCGCCGGTCCCATCGTTCCAGCCGCAACCATCTTGGCGCAACGGCGCCACCGGCGGCAAGTCTTCATTCCAGTCCGGCCGGCGAAGCCGGCCGGATCATCTGGATGGATTTCCAACGGCCGCGCCGGAAGCGCAGCCAGAAGCCGCCCGCCAGCATGAAGGTAAACGCCGTCATCCACGCCCACGCCGGAAGCAGTCCGGCGTCGAACCACAGCAGGATCGCCACCTCGCCGGGAATCCAGACCAACCAGGTAGTCGCCAAAGCACAAAGCAACACGAAGCGGGTATCGCCGGCGCCCTTGAGGGCGCCGCTGAACACGAGATTGATGGCGTCCAGCATGCCCCACAACGCCATCATCACCAGCAGCCACCGGCCGGTGCCCAACACGTCGGCCATGGCGACCTGGCCTTCTCCCGTGCCGGTGAACAGGTGGAAATACGGGCGCGGAAAGAGCAAAAAGGAAAGCGCGACCAGGCCCATGTAGGCCCACGCCATCTTGAGGGCGGTAAACCCCGCGCGGGCGGCCGTCGCGGGGTTGCGCGCCCCCTGGTACTGGCCCACCAGAATCGTCGCGGCCATGCCCATGCCCATCAGGGGCATGAAGGCGATGTTGTTGATGTTGAACGCGATGTTGCTGGCGGCCATGTCCGCCGCCGGCAACCGTCCGAGCAGCACCACGAAAAACGCGAAGGCGCCGACGTCCAGCACCGAGTTCAGCGCGGCGGGCGCACCGAAGCGCAGCAACGGCCGCATCAAGCGCCCGTCCAGCCGCCAGCCGCTCCCGGTGGCGAACCGCTCGCGGAACTCCTTGCGGAAATACAGCGCCAGCAAAATCGCCAGACCGAACGCCGACGAGGCCACCGTGGCCACCGCCGCTCCCGCGATCCCCCACTCCGGGAAGCCCCAATGGCCGAAGATCAGCGCGTAATCGAGCGCAATGTTCGCGAGGTTCGCGAGGATGCCCGCCCGCATCGGCGTGCCCGTGTCGCCCCGCCCC
>JAKLIL010000376.1 GCA_022709625.1 Verrucomicrobiota bacterium | reverse complement strand
AGCAGCACGTGCAACGCACCGCCAACCGCCTGTCCGGCCCGGCCATCCCAGCCCCCCTGGATCTGGACCGGGAGCAACAGGAGCAGCAACGCGCCCCCGCTGGCCCAAACGGCCAATCTCGCCTGGGGGCTCATGTCCTGCGGGGACTATTGCCGGACTTCCCAGATCCGGTACCACCGGGTCCGGCGCAGGTACGACGTGCGGTCCTCGAACAAATAGCTGAGCGCCGATTCGCCGACGGGGATGACGAAATTGCACCGGTTGATGGGCGCCGGACCGTTGTATTTCTCCTCCCAGGGATTCCAGGTCTTGCCGAAGTCGTCCGAATACTCGATGCGGTAGCGCAGGCCCTGCACGCCGCCCTGCCATTCGAACCGCATCAGCCCGCGGTACGGCACCGGTCCGGTGAGGATTTCGAAGTCGCGATAGCGGACGTCGAACCCGCCATCGGTCCCGGCGGGACTTTCGGCCTTCAACGCGGGATTGTCGACCCCGATGACGCGCCAGCGGCCTTCCACCGTCTGGTACTCGATATCGGCCCGCCAGACGAAGTACTCGGTATAGGCCGAAGTATTGGTCAGGGTGATCCAATTGGTACCGCCGTCGCCGGAGAATTGGACCAGCACGCGTTCGTTGGGATCGACCCGGTGCGTCGTCCAAATCATGGGCCAAATGGCATCGTTCTGCTTGATGATCTGGTCCGGATTGAGGAGCGTGCGTTGCTCGTAGTAGGTATTCGTGTTGTCGCCCATGCTGGCCTCGCGCGTGTTGCCGTACATGCCGATATTGCGGCGGCTGCCGTTGGGCGACGGTTCGAGGGCGTAGTCCAGGGCCGGATCGCCGTGGTCGACCGCCCAGGAGGTGTTGGTGTCCAAGGTCCACCCGTCGCCGGCCCAGCGGCCGTGGCGGGACAACGGATGGAAATCCCCGCCGGCGGCATTGGCGAGGCCGGCGTTGGTGATCGCGCTGCGGTAATCCCGGTTCATCGCCAGTTGCCACTTTCGGAGATCGCTGAACGCATTCGAATGGAAGCCCGATCCCTCGGCGGAGAAATCGTAGAGGTTGTAGTCGAGCGTGGCGCCGGTCAGCAGCGAGGTCGCCGTCCCGATGGCGTAGGCGTAGGCGTTGGTGGCCGGGATGAAGACGTTGTTCCGCAGGGTGTCGAGCACCGAGAAGCTCAGTTGGATGCCCGCCCGCGACGACTGGGCGAAGGTCAGGTTTTCCAGCACCGAGGTCCATGTGTTCACGAGGCTCACGCCGTAGCCCGTCTGCAGGAAGCCGGAGTTCCGGACCTGGACGTTCTGGGCGCCTTCGGCGGCGACGCCGGTCGCCGTCTGCCGGAACAGCGCGCACCTGATGCTGGTGTTCCGGTTGGTGTCCAGAAAGAGTCCACGATCCACGTTTTCCACGACCAGATGGTTGAATTGGATCTGGGACGCCTTGACGTCGATGCCCACGGCCGGGAAGCCGGTGGCGCCGCTGCGGGTCAGGACGGTCAGGAGCCCGTTGGTGTTGCCTTGGACGACGACGTCGGCGTTCGCGCTCCCGCTGCGGGACCAGATGACGCGGAGATTGCCGTTGGTCGCGTAGGTGCCGGCATCCACCAACACCTTGTCGCCGCCCTCCAGATCGTACAGGTCGAAGATTTGCTGCAGGGTCGCCTTGGGCGAATCGGGCGCCAGCCCCGTGTTCGCGGCCGCCCCGGGGGCGCTGCAATACACGTCGCCGGCGAGGCTGCCGTCGTTGACGTAGAAGTTCTGGACGTGGTTGCGCAACGGGAAGGTGGCGTCGGTCTGGTCCGCCACGCCGGAGCCGTCTTCGGCCACCACGCGCCAGCGGGCGTAGAAACCATCCGGAAGGAGCGTGCTGTTCCAGACGTAGGAACCGCTGTCGGCGGAGACGCCCGTGGCGATGTTGGTCCAGGCGGTGCCGTCGAAGTACTGCAGGGTCACGGTCTTGCCGGCGGCGTTGCCCGCCGCCCAGCGCAGCACCACGTTGGTGCCCTTGAGCACGCCGCCGTCGTTCTGGGTCAACGCGGTCAGCCAGAAGTTGGTCAGGCTCTTGCTGGCCTGCGCGGTGCCGCCGTAGGCCCCGAGGTTGCGCCGATAGCCGTTGGGCCACGGCTCGTCGCCCGTGCCGATCCAGGGATCGCCCAAGTCGATCAGCGGGGAGTGTTCGCCGTCCACCTGCCAGCCGTTGTGGAT
>JAKLIL010000375.1 GCA_022709625.1 Verrucomicrobiota bacterium | reverse complement strand
GTAGCCGGCCGCGAGGTGAAGTGGATCATTACGGATTCGCCCGGTTGGGGGATCCAGCCGGCGGGCACGTATTTCGTGCTTCGGCTGATCGAAAACTGGCGGACGAACAACTGATCGCCAACGCTTTGCCGCACCCGGATTCCGGTCCGGCCCATTTCTTCCACTTGGGCGGGCAGGGGATTCGTCAATGCCGCCGTCTTCGGCCCGGCCTTATCGAGCCGAATCAAGGTGCAGGTGGGGGTGGGCCGATTCCGGAAGGTTGCCCAATATTCGACGTAGACCTGGTCGCCTTCGCACATCACCCAGTCGATCGGCTCAAACCGCGTGACTCCGCGGGCCATGTAAAGCAAATATTGGGCATGGGTTCCATCGACGCACCGGAAACGGCCATGGCCCGTCTCGGTGATGGTAAACGAGCCCGTCGCCAACTCGTCCGCCCCTGCCGTTCCAGCCAGCAGCGTCCCAACAAGCAGCCCCAACAATGCCTTCTTCATGGTGCAGTTCTCCCAACCGGTCCACGGCCTCGGTCCGGAAATCGGCCGAATCGGCGTCTTTTGGCCGTGGACTTCGGCGTCGATTTATGCATCATGCCCCCTGCGAATGCAATGGAAAATACAGGCCGCGCCACTGAAGTCCGTTGTTGTTCCAACGTTTTTTTCGCCGGCCAAACGACGGCCGGTTGGCGGGGAATCGAGAAGTTCGCGCTGCGGCAAAAGTGTGGACCCGATTCGTCCAATTTGGCCGTCGCGCAGATGAATGCGCAGCAAGTTCCCCAGGACGCCAGTCCGACCTATTGCGGCCAGCAGCGGCTGCTCTACGCCATCGATGCCGCCGGGCGATACCGGCCCGTATTGTCCAACGGGTGGGATGCGGAGGCGGATGCCACCCTGTTGGCGTTGGAGGAGCAGCGGCGCCACACCCGGCTGGCCTGGGAACGGGGGCGCGCGGGCCGCACGTCGCCGTTGGAATACTACATGCTCCGGCAACGCATGGATCTTGCTTTATTAGCCCAGGCGACTCGCCGGTGGAAATGGCGGATCCGGCGACATATGCGCCCGGATGTGTTTGCACGACTTGACGATTCCGCGCTGGCCATCTATGCGAAGGCCTTGGGCATTCCCGCAAACGATTTGCGTCGGGTACCCGAAGAACCCGAATTGGATGTGCGTGTCAACACGGTGGCCGCCATCCCCGCGCCATGACAGGGATGGTGCAGTCTTTTGTGCATCGCCAGTCCGCCCACTGCGAGAGCGGGGTGATGTCGTCCCTGCTGACCCACTACGGCCTGCCGATTTCCGAAGCCATGGCATTTGGCTTGGCCGGTTGCTTGGCTTTTGCCTACCTTCCGATGTTCAAAATTGCCGGGCAGCCTCTCATTTCTTACCGCATGCCGCCCGGCGCAATCCGTCGCGGCTTGCGAAGGCGGATTGGCGTCCGCATGGTGGCGGAAAGGTTCCGCCGCCCCGCGGATGGAGGCCGGCGTCTCGACGAACTGCTGGACCAAGGCTTCCTCGTGGGACTGCAGGCCTCGGCCTTCTGGCTTCCCTATTTTCCGCCCGAAATGCGTTTCCATTTCAACGCCCACAACTTGCTCGTTTATGGGCGGAAACACGGCGGCTACCTGGTCAGCGATCCGATTTTCGAGGCGCCCCACTTTTGTGACCGGGCCGATCTGGAAAGGGCGCGGTTCGCCACGGGCGCGCTCGCTTCCCGCGGCCTGCTCTACTACCTGACGGCGCCGCCGTTGCCTGTG
Organism: Verrucomicrobiota bacterium; assembly: GCA_022709625.1. GTDB lineage: Bacteria > Verrucomicrobiota > Kiritimatiellia > CAIQIC01 > Lenti-01 > Lenti-01. The sequence continues at coordinate 452 of JAKLIL010000375.1, read as the reverse complement.
GACTATCCCCGGGCCATCCGCAAGGCCATCCGGGCAAACCGCCGCATCATGACTGGCGCTCCGTTGCCGATCATCGGTCTGCGCGGCATCCGCCATCTCGGACGCAACCTCGTGGCCCGCGAAAAAATGGATGATCCGCAGCGGCTGCGACTCTTTCTCGCCCACCTCGTCCGGATGCAGGAGGAAATCGGCACCGGCGGCGCGGGCTTCCGCTTTCTATACGCCTGTTTTCTCCAGGAGGCCGCGCGGGAATTGGGCAGCGATCTGCTGCACGAGGCGTCCGCCCGGATGACGCAAGCCGGCGACCTCTGGCGCGAGTTCGCCCTGCGCGCCTCCAAAATGTCCAAGCAACGCCAGCCAATGGATGCGCCATTGCTCAACCGGCTCTTGAACGACTGCGCCGACCGGGAGCAATCCACGTGGGCCCTGCTGGGCCGTCTCAACCCCTGACC
>JAKLIL010000374.1 GCA_022709625.1 Verrucomicrobiota bacterium | reverse complement strand
TCTGGCAGGGCTCGAACCGCCGTTTCGCGGGCACGTTCTTCGATTATTTCCGCCTCTCGCTTGAATTCGAGCACACCCGCGCGCTGCGCTACGGCATCGACCACTTCTCCTGCGTCTCCGTCAACCCCAAGGAGGCCGAGGATCTGCCGCTGGCGCTCGAAACCCTTGCCGGCATCGGCCCGTACCTCGACCACCCGCGATGCGTCGCCGTTGGCGAAATCGGGTTCAACCGCATCACGCCCAACGAAGAAGAAGTCTTCCAGCGCCAACTCGAATTGGCCAAGGTCCACGCCCTGCCCGTTCTGGTCCACACGCCGCACGACACGCCCGACGTCAGCAAGAAAAAAGGCACTGCGCGGATACTGGACATCCTGCGCGAGTTCGGCTACGACCCGGCGCTCATCGCAGTGGACCACAACACCGAGGAAACGATGCCCCTGACCCGCCAAACCGACTATTGGGCCGGGCTGACGGTTTATCCGTATTCCAAGCTGAATCCGCGCCGCGTCGTTGACATCCTCCGGCGGTGGGGCCTCGAGCGGGTGCTCGTCAATTCCTCGGCCGACTGGGGCGTTTCCGATCCCTGTTCCCTGCCGAAGATCGCCGCGTTCATGGCCGAGGAAGGCTTCGCCCAGCCCCAGATTCGCAAGATCATGTACGACAATCCGCTCGCTTTCTACTCGCAAACGCCGAACTTCAAGCCCCAACTCGATTTGCCCTATATTGACCCCGCCACCTACCAGCGCTGACCGGATTCCCGGCCCTGGCAGCCGGTTTTCCAAGCTGTGGAACCAGACCGCGAAACTGTTCCGGGGCGCGCAAACCTACTTGCCGCGGATCCGGAATCGCGCCGCCTGGCTCGAATTGGTGCGCCTCCCCAATCTACTGACCGTCCCCGGCGACGTGCTCGCCGGTTTTTTGCTGGCGCCCGCGGCGGTTGCATCCGGCGGCAATTGGCTGCGGCTGGGTCTCGCGATTCCGGCCTCGTTGCTCTTCTACGCCGCCGGATTGATCTTCAATGACGTTTTCGACTACGCCGAGGACCTGCGCGTGCGTCCAGAGCGACCACTCCCGTCCAACCGCATTGCAAAGGAAACCGCCGTGGTTGTTGCGCTGGTTTTCTTGTGGATAGCGGCCTTCTTCGCCGCGTTTTTCGAAGCCCTGCCCGTGGCGTTGCCCTTGATCCTGTGCATCTTCCTTTACGATGCCGGACTCAAAAAACACCGCATTCTCGGACCGATTCTAATGGGCGCGTGTCGATCCGGCAATTTGCTGCTCGGCGCGGCGGCCGCCGGAGAGGGCGGCTTGGTTGCCTGGAAGCCCATCCTCGCCGCGATTCTCGTGGGCGGATACATCGCCGTGGTCACCCATTTGGCCCGCCGCGAAACCGAACCGGGCTCCAAGTATCCGCCGCCGTTCATCGGCAAGTTGCTTGGACTGTTGATTCCCTTGCAGGCCATGTTGTGCGTTTTGTCCATCCACCGTTTTCCGGCAAACCTGCTCGGTCTCGCGCTCTTGCCAGGCATGCGAACACGCCGGAGATTGTCATCTCAATACCTTCCCAGCTAATGAAATACAATAATGGAAAACATGTTTTGTTGCGCAAATTTCTGGTTCTTATAAACTCCGGATTAATCTAGTTTTTATAAATTGCGATATCATGTCCACACGACAACTAAATCCGACACTGTGGCGAACCTGCCGGGTTCTTTCCGGCCGCATCCGGTTGAAGTTGCTGCGGCAACTTTACGACAACCCCGGTCGCAGCGTATCTGAACTTGCCGCGGCGGTCGGCATCGGCGTGTCGGATGCCAGCCAGGAGTTGCGGCGCCTGCAATCGCGCGGCCTGTTGAAGGCGGACCGGCACGGCGCCTTGCTGATCTACCGCATGGAAAGCGACCCCCAAGTGCCATCCGCCGCGCCTCTGCTCGCCGCCCTCAAAACCGCTTTGTCCACCTGTCCGCCCGCGCAGGATGAACAAATGATTCCGCTGGCAACGGGCCTCGCCCACCCCCGGCGGATCGCCGTCGCCAAACTTCTGGTCGCCTCCGATCAAAGCACCTTGGCCCTGCGCATGGCCACACGCATTCCCGTCTGTCCGTTGAGCCGCCATCTGAAAACGCTGAAGGCCGGCGGCTGGATCGAAGGAAACAAAAAATGCTTGCGCTTCACAATCCCCGCCCACCCCCTCGCCCGCGTCTTGGCCGA
>JAKLIL010000373.1 GCA_022709625.1 Verrucomicrobiota bacterium | reverse complement strand
CGGCCGTGTGCTTTGCCAGGGCGGCGACAATCTGCGCTTTGCCTTCCTCATCTCGGCCACGTTGTCTTTCCTCGCTCGCGGTCATCTGGCGGCGCAATTGGCGCGGGTCGGCGTCGTTTGCCCGGTGCCAAAGCGGGTAATCCCAGCGAAGTGCAAACGGTTCCACGGGCGGGAACGATCGCACGGCGGCTTCCAAAACGACGACGTTGTCTTGTTCGTGGGGGCGGAGGATCAGGTGGGTATCGGCCGCGCGGCTCTGGCTTCCGGCTCCGCTCCCCACGTCCGTAACGGACTTCGCTGACTGATTGCCTTTGCTGGCGTGGTGGATGTTCACCCAAGCGGCTCCCAAGTGCTCCGCGTACTCGTCGATGCGGTTGTAAAGCTGCATCACGTCGGAGTTGCTGTTCTCGTCGGTCCCGGCCGGCAGGAACCGATACCATGCGTCGGCAACGACGAGCGTGTAAACATGGGGCTCGATGGCCAGGATGGTTTTCCCGAGGGCGTGCAGGTCGATGGCCCTCCCTCGCAAGCAGACGATGTCCAGCGAGTCACGCCACTGTGCATCGGGTATTTGCAGGGCGTAGGCGGCGGCGTCCAGGCGGCGGGCGAGCGTTTCGGGATGGAGTTCGTTGTCAATCAGCAAGACGCGGCCAGGTGTACAGTCAAAGGTTTCCAGCCAACAGGCGCCGGATGTGATGCTCAGCAACAGCGAGTATCCCAGCCAGGACTTGCCGGCCTTGCTCACGCTCACGACGTTGATTGTCTCGCCACGGCGGGCGAGGCCGTCGATGATGGGCTCGCGGAGTCGTGGGAATCGCGTCAACAGGTCGCGGGCGGTCGAGGGCTTCAGCGGCGCCTGATGGCTCGGGTTCGATTCGGGGGGCGGCGTCTCGGCCTCTGGCGGTTCGTGGCGCGTCGGCTCATTGCCGGCTGGCGGCTGCCAGGTGCCCGCGTACTCGATGGCCTCCCGCACGTGGGTCTCGCCGTCCGTCTTGGCCAGCGTATCGCGGACGTCGGCTCCGTGGGTGTCGCTGATTTCTCCCGGCAGGTGGGCAATCGCAACAGAGGCGGCGGGGCCGTATAGCCGGCGGGCGGTCGTTTCGGCTCCGGTGGCGCCGGGCACGTCGCGGTCGGGAACGATCACGATGTGCGCCCCGCGGAACAGGCGAACGAATTGGGCGGCCAGTTCGTTGCGGTTCAGGCCGGCGGTCTGTTGGTAGCCCAGCGCGTGCAGAGCGGCGGCGTCTTTCACTCCTTCGACCAGCAGCCAGGTTTCGCCCGGCTGCGGCAGGCGGGGGCCGGCGGCGGTGTGCGGCAAGAACAGCCCGGCGGGCTTGCCCTTTTCGAAGAGCCCCTTGAGTCGTTTGTCGCGGGCGTGGGGCCAGATCGCGAACGTCGTGCATTGCGCGCCGTCGGGGCCGTATGCCGGGAATTCCACGCGGTCGCGTTTCTCCCGCGCTCCGTAGGCTCGCAAACCGTCGACGGGCGCTCGTTTGACGCGGGCCAGTTCTTCCAAAGGCGGCGCGGGGCGGCGGTGGTGTTCGTTGGGCGCGAGTCCCAAGTACGCGGCAAGCTCGCGGGCGGCGTCGGGAAACGTCCAGTCTCGCAACCAACGAAGAGCGGCGATTCCGTCTCCGTTCCGCTTGGCGAAGCAATGCCGGCAGATCACGGCCCCGCGTTCCGCGTTCGCCAGACTGAACCGATCGCTCCCGCCACACTTCGGGCACGGGTGGTTGCGGCCGTCGAGCACGTCCGGGGAAATCCCTCCGAGGGTCTGGAGGATCTCCTGCCAGCGGCCGGCGGCGGCGGACTTCAACGCGGCGGTGTCGATGCGGCCATTCGCTGTGGCGGTCACTTCGGCGCGACTCCGTTTCCATCTAGGGCGGCGGCCACCAACGCGCGGGCCTCGCGCCAACGGCGTTTTGCGGTCACATACAGCAGGCGGGCCACGAGTTTTCCCGCGCGGGCATGGTCTCCCGCCATGAACAGCGGCAGTCCGGTTGCGGACCAGCCGACGAGGCTTCCCAGCACGGCGGCGGGCTTCACGGCCCCGCGCCAGTCTCCGCGCTCGATCTCCGGCCAGGTGCTTTCGATCACGAGCGCGCGAACCGGGTAGGCCGCCAGGCGGTGAACTTCGCGGTCGAATCGCGCCCGCTCCCTGCCCACGCAGGCCAGCAGGTCGGGCAGGCTCTTGCGTTCGATCGCGACA
>JAKLIL010000372.1 GCA_022709625.1 Verrucomicrobiota bacterium | reverse complement strand
CCCCCGGGAAGGCGCTGCTCGATCCCGCGCATCCTGGGTGGCGGGAGCATTCCCGTGCTGACGGCGTTGCTGGCCATGCTGCTGGCTCTGCCGTCGCTCCGGAGCGGCTTCCAGATCGACGACTGGTGGATGCGGGCCGCCTTGCTCAAGCCACCCGGCCTCGAAACGGCGTTTGTCCCGGACGATAATTCGCTCTTTCGCATCGCCGACGGAGATCCCGCGCGGACGCGGCAACTGGTCGATATCGGAATGCTGCCGTGGTGGTGTCCGGATAACTTCAAGCTATGGTTTGGGCGCCCGGCGAGCGAATGGACTCATCGGCTGGACTATCTTCTCTGGCCCGATGATCCGGCGTTAATGCATCTCCAGAGTTTGCTGTGGTTCGGGGCCTGGATTTTGTGCGTTTCGTTCTGGTTCCGGCGACTGATTCCGGTGCCGTGGGTGGCGGGCCTGGCCGGGGTGCTGTTCGCACTGGACGATTCCCATTCGCTGCCGGCCTGCTGGCTGGCGACGCGCAACTCGGCGTTGGCCGCCCTGTGCGGAACGGGCTGCCTCCTGCTGCACGATGCGTGGCGACGCCGGGGCGTGCCATGGGCCGGCGGACTGGCGGTCCTGACTCTGGGCCTGGCGTTGTTATGCAAGGAGGCGGCGATCGGAATCTTCGCCTATTTGTTGGCCTACGCGTTTTTTTTGGACCCGGGCCGCCTGCGGTCGCGCCTAGGGAGCGTGTTCCCCTATGTCTTGATTATGGCCGGCTGGTATCTGGCCTACCGCACGGCCGGCTGCGGGGTGGATGGATCGGCGATGTATTTCGATCCGGCGGATTCCCCGCGGGCTTTTTTCGGGGCGGTCATCTTCCGCGCGCCCATCTTGCTGTTGAGCCAATGGGCGCTGCCGCCTGCGGAAACGGTTTGGATCCTGGGGCCAGTGGGCCGGCAGGCCCTGTGGCTTGTTGCCGTGGGACTGTTGGCGCCGCTGTTCTGCCTGTTGGTTCCGATGCTGCGGGCGGACCGGGCTGCTCGATTTTTCTTTGCGGGAATGCTGTTGGCGGTGGTCCCGGCCTGTTTGGGCATGATGAGTTCCCGGCAACTGGAATATGTCGGTTTGGGCGCCACCGCGCTTCTGGCGCTCCTGCTCCGTGCGCTTTGGCGCAAGTCTCGCGCGGCGCAGTCGTCCGCGAAACGCCATCTTTTCCGAGTTCTGTTGGTTGGCCTTGGCGCCATCCATCTGGTTATTGCTCCCGTTGCCTTCGTCATGACGCACCGCTACTTCACGCATGCCGCAGTGGCGCAGGAAGCAGCCCTGACCTATGACGCGATGACCGGCCCGGAACTCGCGGGCAAGACCGTGATTCTGCTGAATCCAACCCACGCATCACATTCGACCTATCTGCTGATCCGCCGCGCGCTGGCGGGGCAGGCCCTGCCGGCGCGCGTCTGGTCGCTGGCGCCCGGCCGCGGTTTGAAGCTAGGCGTACGGGTCCGTAGGTTGGATGCGCGCGCCCTGGAGGTGCAGGTGGCCAGCGGCATTCCGGTCGATTTGGAGCGGGGCCCCGGAAATCCGGTTCGTCCGGGTGAGCGGATCGTGCTTGCCGGCTTGACGGTCAACGTGGCCGCGACCGGAGAGGCGAACGCTCCGACAACGATGGTTTTCGAATTCGCGGAACCACTGGAGTCCTCTGCGTTCGTTTGGCTTCGGATGCAGGATGCCCACTATGTGCCATGGATTCCGCCTGTCGTGGGCGATCCTCCTGAGGTGGTCCAGTAAGTCTCTCGCCGCCTACTCAGCGGGGCCTCCCAGCAAGATGTCGCCCCGTTGGATGCCGTCGCGATCGGTTCGCGTTGCCGGGCTCCAGGTCGCCCAAGGTGGCAGGTTGCCGCTGATGTCCGGCATATCCAATCCGGCCGCGCACGTGGGCAGGACATCCCTGGGCGCATCGGAGACCGTGGCGATCGTCCCAGTCTCGTCCTTCGGGCACGGCGGCATGACATGGAGCCACGATGGCAGATTCGGCGCGCTTTGGCCTCCCGCAAGCCCGGCGCGCGCGCGGCGGCGTTGACGAACGGCCGCGGTTGGCGATATAAACAGGCATCATGCTGACCATGCAGATCGAAGACCGCAACGGTATCCGGCTCGTCCAGCTGGCGGGGCCGTTGAACGCCGAAACGTGCGAAGATTTCTGGAACCGGATGGATCCCCTGGTGAACACGTCTGGGATTCGTCTCGTGCTGGATTGC
>JAKLIL010000371.1 GCA_022709625.1 Verrucomicrobiota bacterium | reverse complement strand
TCGGCGCCACGATGCTGATCGGCGCCGCCGGCGGCCTGACGATGTTCGTGGCCGGCGCGCCGATCGTGTGGCTGCTCCTCTGCGGCACCGTCGGGGGCGTGGCGCTGGGCGCCATGATCCTGGCGGATCCCGAGCGCGCGGGCCGGCTGATGGCGTTCCAGAATCCCGAAGCCCACGCCCAGGACGGGGCCTTCCAGCTCATGAACGCCCTCTATGCCTTCGTGGTCGGCGGCGCGGGCGGCGTGGGCCTGGGCCAAAGCCTCCAAAAGCAGAACTACCTGCCCGAAGCCCACACCGACTTCATTTTCGCGATCATCGGCGAGGAACTCGGCCTGGCCGCGTCGCTTGGCGTGGTGGCGTTGTTCGTGGTGTTCCTGCTGTGCGGCCTGCGCACCAGCGGCCGCGCGCCGGACGCCGGCGGGCGCCTGCTGGCCTTCGGCATCACGGTGCTGATTACCCTGCAGGCCGCCATCAACATCGGCGTGGTGACCGGGCGCCTGCCCACGAAAGGCCTGCCCTTGCCGTTCATCAGTTTCGGCGGCACGAGCCTGACGGTCACGCTGTTCATGGTCGGCGTGCTGCTCAACGTCGCCCGGCAGGGCGCCGGCCGGACGAAACTCCGCTAGCCCCGCCGCCGCCCGGCCGGATTTTCCATGGGCGTGGAAAAACCGCAAAAAAGTTTTCCAGGCCGTGGAAACAGATTTTTCCATGGTACGTTTTCCATGGTACGTAAAACCGGCGGCGCGGGGCGGCCGGAGGCGGCTTGGCGCCGGCGGGCGGCCCGCCACTTCCATCTTTACGGGGGCGGGGCGAACGTGGGATTATCATGTCGAGTCGGCGCGCCGTGGGCCGTCCGCACGCAGGAGTTCTATGCGCAGCAAAGCCATCATGTCCGAGCCCGAAATCAACGCCATCGTCTACGGGATGCACGGCGCGCCGTTCACGTTGCTGGGCATGCACGACGCGGGCGCAAAGCGCCCCGGGACGGTGGTGCGCGTCTTCCGGCCGGACGCGACCAAGGCGGAAATCGTGCGCCTGTCCAACGGCCAGGCCTTCGAGATGACGCGCATCCACGAGGACGGCCTCTACGAGCTGTTCTTCCCCGGTGAGGCGCCGTTCGCCTACCGCGTCCGGCTGACGTGGTTCGACCAGACGACGGCGGAGCTGGAAGACCCCTACCGGTTCCCGCTGCAATTGACCGATCTGGACATGTACCTGCTGGGCGAGGGGACGAATTTCAAGGCCTACAACAAGATGGGCGCGCACCCGCTGACGCTCGACGGGGTCGCGGGGGTGCATTTCGCGGTGTGGGCGCCGAACGCCGTCCGCGTGAGCGTGGTGGGTTGGTTCAACAACTGGGACGGGCGGACGCATCCGCTCCAGCAGCGCGGCAGTTCGGGCCTGTGGGAAATCTTCCTGCCGCACCTGAAGCCGGGCGACCTCTACAAGTTCGAGGTCAAGGGCCACAAGGCGTTCCTCGTCCAGAAGGCCGATCCCTACGCGTTCGCCTCGGAGCTGCGGCCGCGTTCGGCGTCCATGGTGTGGGACGTCGCGAAGTACGAGTGGCACGACGCGGAGTGGCTGGAAAAGCGCCAGGCCACGCCCTGGCTTGAGTCGGCGCTCAGCGTGTACGAGGTGCATCTGGGCTCGTGGCGGCGCAATCCCGACGAGCACAGCCGCATGCTGACCTACCGCGAACTGGCGGAGACGCTGATTCCGTACGTGAAGAAAATGGGCTACACCCACGTCGAGCTGCTGCCGATCAGCGAGCATCCGTTCGACGGCTCGTGGGGCTACCAGACCATCGGCTACTACTCGCCGACCTCGCGCTTCGGCACGCCGGACGACTTCAAGTTCTTCGTGGACCAGTGCCACCAGGCGGGCATCGGGGTGGTCGTGGACTGGGTGCCGGCGCATTTCCCGCGGGACGATTGGGCGCTGGCGCGGTTCGACGGCACCGCGTTGTATGAGCATGAAGATCCGCGCAAGGGGGCGCACCAGGATTGGGGGACGTTGATTTTCAACTTTGGCCGGCTGGAGGTGGAAAATTTCCTGATCGCCAATGCGCTGTTCTGGTGCGACCGCTTCCACATTGACGGCCTGCGCGTGGATGCCGTGGCCTCGATGCTCTACCTCGACTACTCTCGTAAGCAAGGGGAGTGGATTCCCAACAAGTATGGCGGCCGCGAGAACCTGGAGGCGATTGATTTCCTGCGGCAGTTCAATCACCTCGTCCACACCGA
>JAKLIL010000370.1 GCA_022709625.1 Verrucomicrobiota bacterium | reverse complement strand
GGTGCCACGACGTTCTTCACTACCAACGGTACCGCGTGGACCTCGACCGCCATGGCCGTCCATGCCGATTGGGGCTCGGAGGGCGGCGTCTGGTACGGGGCGGACCTTGGCCGCTTCGCCGCCGGCAGCGTCGTGCGCTACTACGTCACCGCCACCGATGGCTCGACCACGGTCACGAACAACAACGGCGGGTTGAACTTCCAGGTGACCATCCGCGCGGGCGGCGGCAGCGATCTGTGGGTGGGCAACACCGTCCAGAATCCGGCCAACGGCCAAATCACCGCGTCGTCCATCATCCAGATCAACAGCGAAACCTGGCCGATCGGCGCCGCCACGAACGTGGCGCTCGTCTACTCCGCCGACGGCGGAACCGTCTGGACCAACCAGCCGATGACGAAGGTCGGCGCCAACCCGGCCAACGACGTTTGGCAGACCACGATGGGACCCTATGCCGACGGCACGGTGGTTCAGTACGCCATTGCGGCCGAAGCGGCGGCTGTCACGAATTGGGACAACAACGGCGGCAAGGATTTCCGCGCCATCGTCGGGCAGGCGGATACCGGGCTCGCAATCACGAATCCGCCGACAAATATTGCGGTTCCCAACGGGGTGGCCGTCTACACCCTACAGGGGACCGCCACCGCCGTCACGTCCGGCGTGCTGCGCTGGACCAACGCGCTGACCGGCGCGGCGGGGCAGATCCCCGCGGCGACGCCGTGGAGCATCCCAGGCGTGGCTCTGGCTGTCGGAACCAACTTGATCACGGTCTCGGGCACTTCCACCGGCGGCGGCACGGGCAGCGTCGTGGCGGCAGACAGCATCGCCAACTACGGCGGGTTCTGGACCAACGGCTCCAACCACGGGAGCGGATTCGAACCGTGGCAGTTGACCGCCGAGGAAGGCAACAGCGGCCAATTCATCGGCCCCCTCGGGTTCGGGATGTGGTCGCATGAAGGCGGCCATCTGGCCCAGGCCGTTCGGCCGTTCTCGGCGCCCTTGGCCGTTGGCCAAACCTTTGCCGTCCGCATGCAAAACGGCTGGATTTGGGAGAACGGCGGTTCCGTGGGCATCGCCCTCCGCAACGGCGCCGGCGATTCGCTCTGGGAACTGTATTTCAACGGCGGCGACACGAACTACAGCCGTACCGGCGGAACGACGGACATCGGCTGGACCGACGCCGGATTGTCCATTGCCTTCACCCTCACCGGCAGCGGCGCCTACTCCGTCGCGGTACAACCGATCGGCGGAACGGCGCGCACCTATACCGGCACGTTCACCGGCTCGGTCGCCCAATTCCGCGCCTGGTCCTACGACAACGGGACCAGCGACACCAACAATCCCAAACGCGATTTCTTCTTCGACGACATGTCGATCGTCACGGCGAGCGCGGGGGCGGGCGAAACGCTCAGCGCGTTCGTCGCGATCGAGCGCGAAGAAACCGTCCAAGACAGCAATGGCGACGGCATTCCGGATTCCTGGTGCCAGAAGTACGGTCTGGACCCGCTGACCCCCGGGCTGGCGGGCCAGTCGGCGCCCAATGGCTATACCTATTACGACAACTTCAAGATGGACCTCGATCCAGCCGATCTGGAGACGCCGCCGTTCCTGATGGATCTGGTCGTGTCCAACCGGTTCACGTTCGGCGCGCCCGGCGCGGGCCGGCAATATATGCTGCAGCACGCGCCGAACATGCGGCAGCCGTTCGTGGACGTGGAAGGGGTTGATGTTGGCCAAATCATGCCGTTTGGCGTCGAGACCCAAGGCTTCTATCGCGTCCGCTATATCGGCGGGGGCGGCGGTCCGGTCACGCCCGAATCCGTCAACGTGGTCGCCACGCCCGGTACGACGTCCTTCACCAACGCCGGCGGCCTTGCCGTTACGCTGTACGTCAGCGGGGTCAACGTGGTCACCTCGACCTATACCCTGGGGGCCGCCCCGGCTGTGGCCTACACGAACGGCACCCCGATCCAGGTGGGCGCCGGCCTGGACGCCGGCCAGTCGGTGGCCCTCAACCTATATGGCGCCACCGCGACCGGCGTCGTCGATACCGCCGCCTACACCTACACCAAGACCGGCGGCGGCACCGCCATCACCAACGTCGGCGCCACGTCGACCTATGTCAGTCCGTCCAACGAGGTGTGGATCGATACCCGCGCCCTGCCGGAAGGCTCGTCCGCGGCCGCCTACATCGTCTACTGCATCAATCCGCCGTGCCCCGGCGACTGGCCCCCGGTGCCGATGGAGCTCTATCCCTACTCGGAGACGGT
>JAKLIL010000037.1 GCA_022709625.1 Verrucomicrobiota bacterium | reverse complement strand
AGCAGCTTTTTGCTCATGACGCGGAGGGGGTTCGAGTTTTCACGAAATCAGGCGGCGAATCTAGCACCCGGCGGGAGCGCGGCAAAGCCCGTTTTTCCGGCCCGCCGGTGGAAAAACGGAGGTGCTGAACGTCGGGCGCACCACGCCCGTGCAGGACGCGTGGGGCCGGGGACAACCGCTGGCGATTCACGGCTGGATTTACCGGATTTCCGACGGTCTGCTGCGCGACATGGGCATCACCGTGCAATCCGACGGCGACGTGTGCGCGCGGGAAAGCGGCTGACCATCAGCGCGGCGGCGGGGGCAGGGCAGCGAGAAGGGCGGATTTGTCGGGAACGCCTTCGAGCTGGCGGTCGTAGGCGTCCTGCAGCAGCTTGGCGAAATGGGGGCCGGGGACGTGGCCGAGCGCAATGAGGTCGCGGCCGGTGACGAGCGGCGGCGGCAGGACGGGCTCGGCGGCGAACGCCGCTTGTTTCGATTTCAGGAAATCGTAGACGTCGAGCAGGGCGTGGGAGGAAACGCAGTCGAGGCGGTGGAGTTCGAGTTCGTCGCCGAAGGTAGGCGCACCGATCAGGCGGCGCAGTTTGGCTTCGCGCATCTTGGGAGCGTCGGCCACGCGCATGTGTCCGGCGATGATGGCCCCGACGTCGTCGATCAGCGCGTTGGGGGCGCGTAGGCGTGCGAGGATGGCGCGGGCCATTTCGGCGCCGATGGCCGCGTGGTTTTCAAAACGCCAGCGCTGCGTGCCGTCGGGCAGCGTGGCGAATTGCGCCGTCGGCGGTTTGCCGACGTCGTGCAGCAGGACGGAGAGCGCCAGGCGGAGGGAAGGCTTCGGCGGCAATGCGTCGAGCATGAGCTTCGTATGGGTGAAGACGTCGCCTTCGGGATGGAATTCGGGCGGCTGTTCCACGCCCACCATGGTGTCGATTTCCGGCAGGATTTCCTTGAGCAGGCCCGCGTCGCGCAGGAGCTGGAGGGCTTCGCCGGCCTTGGGCGCTTCGGTCAGCAGGCGGAACAGTTCGTCGCGGATGCGTTCGGCGCTGATGCGGCGGATTTGCGGCGCAAGCTTGTGGACGGCGGCGAAGGTGGCGGGCTCGATGGCGAAGCCGAGGACGGCGGAAAAACGGACGGCGCGCAGGAGGCGCAGGTGGTCTTCGGCGAAGCGGACTTCCGGATCGCCAATGGCGCGGATGAGGCGCGCCTGCAGATCGGCTTGGCCGCCGACGAAATCGCGGATTTCGCCCGTGGCCGGATCGAAGAAGAGGGCGTTGACGGTGAAGTCGCGGCGGAGGGCGTCCTCGCGGGCGTCCGTGAAGGCGACGGCGCCGGGGTGGCGGCCGTCGGCATAGGGGGAATCGGCGCGGAATGTGGCGACTTCGACCATGGTGCCGTCGTCGGCGGCCACGGCGATGATGCCGAAGGCCTTGCCGATGGCGAGGGTTTTTGGAAAGAGGGATTCGATGCGGTCGGGGAGGGCGTCGGTGGCGATGTCCCAGTCCTTGGGTTCGCGGCCAAGCAGCAAATCGCGGACGCAGCCGCCGACCAGCCACGCCTCGTGGCCGTTGGCCCGCAGCGTGCCCAGGATTTCAAGCGGCGCGGCTGGAATGAGGGAGGACATCATTTACGAATTACGAATTAAGAATTTCTAAAGCCTGAGCCCTGAACCCTGACCTCTGACCTCTTCTGGCTCACGTATCCTTGAAATCCACGTACAACGGGCAATGGTCGGAAGGTTTGGGGCGGGTACGGGGGACGACGTCAATGGCGGCGGTTACGGATTTCTTGGCGAGGGGGGCGGTGGCGAGGACGTAGTCGATGCGCCAACCCCGTTTCTGGTCGGGATGGAAGGGGGCCCGGTAATCGTAGAAGGAGTAGTCCACGAGTTCCGGGTTGTGCTTGCGGAAGAGATCCGTGAAGCCGAACGCGAGCACGTCCTCGAAGGCGTCGCGGACGGCCTGGTGGTAGCAGACGTGGTCTTTCTTGGATTCGGGATTGGTAACGTCGATGGGGTGGCGCGCGACGTTGAGATCGCCGCACCAGAGCAGCGGCGCGTCCGCGCCGATGTTCTTCCGGAAGTACTTTTTCAGGCGCGCGAACCATTCCAGCTTGTAGGCATACATGGCGTGGTCGATTTCGCGGCCCTGGGGGACGTAGGTGTTCACGACGTGGAGATTGCCGAAGCGGGCATGGACGAGACGGGTGGGGTCGGCGGGGTCCGAATCGAGGCCGAAGGTGACGTCGTCGGGGTTGGTTTTCGAGACGAGGGCGACGCCGTTGTAGGATTTTTCGCCCTGGAACGCGACGTGCCAGCCGGCGAGCCGGAAGGCGTCGGCCGGGAATTCGGCGTCTTGAACCTTGGTTTCCTGGAGGCAGAGAACGTCGGGGGAGTAATCCCCGAGCCAGCGCAGGACGGTATCGAGGCGGGACCGAGCGGAGTTGCAATTGAAGGTGGCGATTCTCATGGCGGGTCTGGAAATGGGGTTGGTTTACTGCAGCGCCTTCTCGAGTTCGGAATTGGCGGCCAGCCCGAGCGCCCGGGCCTGGAGGTAGAATTTGCGGGCCGTAGGCAGATCGATCGGATCGACGAAGGCATGGAGCTGGGCGAGATTGAAGAGGCATTCGGGCATGCGCTTATCGAGCCGGTTGGCCAGCAGCAGGATCTCGCGGGCCTCGTCGTAGAAGCCGGAGCCCAGCATGGCGGCGCCCAGCGCGGCGTGGATGTCGGCGTTGCGGGGATGGGCCTTGGCCAATGGGGCGAGATTTCGGGCCGCTTCGGCATAGCGTTGCAAACGGATGAGCGCCAGACCTTCGAGCAGCGCAAGATTTACGTCGGTCGGCAGGGCTTGGCGGGCTTCTTGAACGGCGGCGAGGGCGGCGGCGTTGTCGCCCGCCTGGAGAAGTTGGCGGATTTGTGCGACGAGCGTCCCCACGGGCGGAGCGATCCGGGGTGCCGGCACACCGTCGGCGGTTTCCGGTTCCTTTGCGGCCTGGGCGGGATCGTCCGCGCCAGGACGGCTTCCGGAGGCTTCGCCAAGCTGGGCCAAACGGCGTTCAAGGTTGGCATTTGCCTGCAAAGCCGCTTCCAGCTTTTTCCTCGCCCGGGCCTCGAGTTGATGTTGCAGGTTCTCGGCCTGTTCCGCCCGGTCCTTGGCGTTCTCGACCGCTGTTTGCAGGGCTTGGATTTGGCCATCCTTGGCGGCCAACTCCGCGCGAAGTTCCGCGACGGCGGCGGCGGCGCGGGTCTCTTGATTGCGGAGGAGGCGGGTTGCTGCTTCCCATTCCCTTTTGAGCTTGGCGCTCGCGGCCGCCGCGGTTGCCTGTTCCGTCCGGGCGGCCTGGAGTACGGCCAATTCGTTTTGCGATTGGGCCAGCCGTTCCTGCAATTGGCCGACTTCGCGGGCGCGGTCGCGCGCTTCGTTCTGGATTTGGCCGTCCTTTTCGGCTGTTTCGGCCCGCAAATCGCGCAGGTACGCCGCGGACTCGGCTTGTTCCTTGCGCAGTCGTTGGTTGTCTTCATCGACGGCCAGCAGCCGTTTTTCCTTCTCGGCCAGTTCGGCGCGGAGGCTGGCGAGGGATTCGTCGGCGCGTTGCCGTTGCTCTTGGAGTTCCCGGCTGTCGGCCGCGAGTTCCCGTTGGAGCGGATCGCGTTCGGCGGCGGCGGCCGGGCGGTCCGTTTGCAGCGCCGCCAATTCGGCCTCGCGCGCGGCGAGTTGGCGGCGCAGCTCGTCGGCGGCGGCGGCGCGCCCGGTTTCCAAGACCTTCAGCTTTTCATCCAGTTCCGCAGCCTGGCTTTTGACAAGGGCGAGCTCTTCGGACAACGATTCGTTGTCCGTCCGCAACCGTTGGTTCTTTTCCGCCAGTTTGTCGAGCTTCGATTCCAGCCGTTGCCGGGTTTGCTCGCGTTCTTCCTCGGCGGCGCGCGCCTCGGCGAGGGCCGCGCTTGGCTGCGGTTTGTCCGCCAACTCGGCCTGCAGGCGATCCAGCGCGGATTGCAATTGCTGTGCCTGATCGCGGAGGCGCCGATTTTCATCTTCCAACTCCTGCATCTTGGCGTCCTGCAGGGCCCATTGCGCCTGGAGTTCCGCCGGGGCGTTCGGCGGTGCGGAGGGAAGCTCCTGAAAGAGGGGATGGGCAGCGTCGAAGGGACCTTGGGACTCGGCTCCCGCGTTGGTTAGTTCGGAAAGCAAGGCCTCCAGACCCGGATCGCTTGGACCGTTAGGCGCATCGAGCCAAGGTTCGGCTTCCGCTGGATGATGCGGGATTTCCTCATCCTGGCCCGCCAACAGTCGTTCCAAGCTCCGATCGGTCGCGGCAGCGGTATCGGGGGCGAGAGTGGGTTCGACCTGGGCCAAGAGATCGGCAATGTCGTTCGGGGGGGACGCAGGATCGTTCGTGGCCGCGGCCAACGTTGCGTTGCCAATCCAGCCGCCCAGGCAGCATGTCGCCAAGGTGAGCCGCATGGCCAACGCCCCGGGAAATCCAAAATGGCGTCGAAGGAAGCGGCAGGCGGAAGCGGCGTCGGCAGGCGATGGAATGCTCATGGCGTAGCAAAATGCCACGGTTGCGCACGGAAGGAAAGCGTGAACCCCGCGGCCGACCCAGCCAGATCAGCGCAGGACCTTCTCGAGCTGGGGATCGGCGACCAGGCCGAGTTCGCGGGCCTGCCGGTAATATTTGCGGGCCAGCTTTCCGTCGATGGGATCGATGAACGCGTGGAGTTGGGCCAGATTGTAGAGGCATTCCGGCATGTTCTTGTCGAGCCGGAGGGCCATTTGCAGGATTTCGCGGGCTTCCTCGTAGAAACCCGCGCCCATCATGGCGGCGCCGAAAGCGGCATGGATTTCGGCGTTGTGGGGATTGTTCTTGGCCAGCTTGTTCAGGAGTGTGGCCGCTTCGGAGTATTGCTGCAGCCGGACCAGCGCAATGCCTTCGATGAGCGCCAGGTTCACGTCGTCCGGTTCGTGTTCGCGGGCGGCCTGCACGGTGGCCAGCGCGGCGTCGTTGTCGCCCTTGGCCAGCAGTTGGCGCACGTGGAGGGCGGCAGACATGCCCTCCGGAACGGGGCTCGCCGTCGCCGCGGATTTGGAGGAGTCGGCGGGACGTTCCGGCGGGGTTGCCGATGCGCTGGCCGCCAGGGTGGGTGCTGCCGCCGGGACCATTGCGGCAGCATTTTCGCCCGGTTTTGCGGACGCAATTTCGGGCCGGCGGTCGATTGGTTCGCCGTGCGCGGGGCGGTTGGCCTGGGCGGCGAGGTGCATTTCGAGCTCCGCTTTTTCCCCGCGGAGTTGATCAAGGTCCCGCGCGGCCCGGGCCATGTCTTGTTGCGATTTGGTCTCGGCCTGTTCCAGTCGTCGTTCGGTGTCGTCCAGTTCGTCGTCGCGGGTCTGGAGTTCCTTGGCGAGGCGTTCGTGCTGGGCGTTGAGTTCCGCCACGTGGGCTTCCAGCCGGTTCACCGCTTGTTCGCGCTGCCGGCCGGTCTCGACTTCGGCCTGCAAAGATTGAATTTGCTGGTCTTTGGCGGCCAGTTCGGCGCGGAGCTTCTCGCGTTCGTCCGTGTCTTGGCCGGCGTTCTCGGCGAGTTTCCGGTTGGCGGCTTCGAGGTCCTGCTGCAGCCGGGCGTTGGCGCCGGCGAGGGCGTCGCGTTCGGTTTGCAGAGCCGTGAAATCGGCCAGTAGCGTTTCGAGGTTCGCGATGCGGGTTTTGAGGTAATCGATTTCCACGGACCGGTCCGCCGCGGCGGGTTCGGGTTCCGGCTCGGTCTCCGGGGGCGGCATTTTCGCCACCGCTGCCGCGGCGGGCGCGGCGGTTTCCGGCAGGGGCTCCTCGACCGGCGGCTCGACGAACTCCAGGGGTTGGCCGCCGCTTTTCCGCCGCTCGACGTCGGCGATTTGGTTTCCGCAATAGGTCGTGCGGTACTGGACGACGCGCGGCTCCCAGCCGGGAAAATCCTGGGCGAGTTGCTGGTAGTAGTCGCGGGCGGTTTTGTAGAGGGACAACGCTTCGTCCAGGCGCCCGGCATCGAGGCTTTGGTCGGCTTGGACCAGATTGACGTACGCCTCGGTCTGGATCTGGGCGGGATCGGAAAACGCGGCTTGCGCCGAGGCGGCGGCAAGTCCGCCGGCGAGGCCCGCCAGCAAGGCCAGATGGCGGCATGGTTTCAAAGCGGCGGCTAGGTTCATCGCGAGGCCCTCCGGGTTGTTCAAGCTTTGCCGTGGATCCGAGCCGCGACCTTCAGGCGCAAGGCGTTGAGGTGGATGAAGCCGGTGGCATCGTCCTGGTCGTAGGCCTTGGTCGGATCGGCGTCCATCGTGGCGATCCGCGGATTGTAAAGCGAGACGGGGCTCTTGCGGCCGGCCACGTAGAGCCCGCCTTTGTAGAGGCGGACGCGCACGGTGCCGGTCACGTGCTTTTGGGTTTCCTCGATC
Organism: Verrucomicrobiota bacterium; assembly: GCA_022709625.1. Taxonomy (GTDB): domain Bacteria; phylum Verrucomicrobiota; class Kiritimatiellia; order CAIQIC01; family Lenti-01; genus Lenti-01. The sequence goes on along the minus strand of JAKLIL010000037.1, from coordinate 4,639 downwards.
AGCGCCTGCAGGGCGCGGCGCTCGGGGGAGAACCAGAAACCGTTGTAGACCATGTCGGCGTAGCGCGGGACGAGCCCGTCGCGCAGATGCATCGTCTCGCGGTCCATGGTGATCGATTCCATCTGGCGGTGGGCGAACTGGAGGACGGCGCCGCCGGGGGTTTCGTAGACGCCGCGGCTCTTCATGCCCACGTAGCGGTTTTCGACCATGTCCACGCGGCCCACGCCGTGCTTGCCGCCGAGGGCGTTGAGCTTCCGCATGACTTCAAGCGGCGACAATTTCTTGCCGTCGACGGCCACGCAATCGCCGCGCTTGAACTCGAGTTCGACGATTTCGGCGCGGGCGGGAGCGTCCTCGGGCGCGCAGCTCAGGCGGAACATGTCCTTGTTCTTCGGCGCGAAGGCGTCGAACCAGGGGTCCTCGAGGATGCCGGCTTCGTAGGAGATGTGGAGCAGGTTGCGGTCCATGGAATACGGCTTCTGGGCGGACGCCTGCACGTTGATCTTGTGTTTCGCGCAGTAAGCGATCATTTCGCGGCGGCCGGGGAACTGGTTGCGGTAGGACTCGAGGCGCCAGGGGGCGATGACCTGCAGCTTGGGGTTGAGCGCGGCGGCGGTCAGTTCGAAGCGGACTTGGTCGTTGCCTTTGCCGGTGGCGCCGTGGGCGATGGCGTTGGCGCCTTCGCGCTTGGCGATTTCGACCATGCGCTTGGCGATGAGCGGCCGCGCGATGGCCGTGCCGAGGAAGTACTGGCCCTCGTAGATCGCGTTGGCGCGCATCATCGGAAAAATGAAGTCCCGGGCGAACTCTTCCTGCAAATCGTCGACGTAGACCTTGCTCGCGCCGGTCGCCAGCGCCTTCTTCCGCAGGCCCTGGAGTTCCTCGCCCTGGCCGACGTCGGCCGCGAACGCAATGATCTCGGCCCGGTAGTTTTCCTTGAGCCACTTCAAGATGACGGAGGTGTCCAGTCCGCCCGAATACGCCAAAACGATCTTCATGGTTTATCCTTTGCTGCGCACGCAAGACGCGAAAACCGGAATACTAGGCGGTTCCAGCGGAAAATCAAGCGGCGGAATCCGTGGAAACAAGCCCCCCGCCCCGGCAACGCCGCCAACCCGCATTCTGTTGTCGGCCGGCGTCTGCGCGAGTCGCCGGCCAATTTACGGGTTGTGGAATTGGCCGTCGGCCGGGGGCGGGCGTCCCGGTGGGTTACGGCCAGTTCCGGCCAACTCCGCGTCGTCGTGGAATTTCTTGGCCACGAGGCTGCGGATCCCGGCCAGTCCCTGGGCGGCATCGGTGCCGGCGGCGGTCACGGTAATGCGGGCCCCGCATTCGGCGCCAAGGGCCAGGACCTCCATCAAGTCCTTGGCATTGGCCGTGCGGTCGGCGCAGGCGATTTCGATTTTGGCGCGGTATTCGCCGGCCAACTTCACCAGCCGGGCGGCCGTCAGCACGTGCAATCCGGATTTGTTCGACAGCACGAACTCTTCGCTGACGAACCGCCGCGGGATGGGCCGGCGCGGAGTCCGAAACAACTGCCGCCGCGACGCCTGCTGCGCCGTCGCGACGGCGCGTTCCAACGCCGCGGACTTGTCGAACACGAAATCCGCGCCCTCCTCGAAGCACTCCAGCCGCGTTTTCGCGTCCGCGCGGCTGGCCAGGACCACGACCATGCAGTAGGGATCCAGCGCCATGGCGTGGCGCAGGACTTCCAGCCCGCCGCCATCCGGAAGATCCAGGTTCAGCAGGATGGTCTTGGGCCTCAGCACGTCGAACGTGCGCACGGCCTCGGCCACCGAGCCGGCCACGGCGACCAGGATGTCGGGCGACGATTTCTTCAGCATCTTGACCAGAAGCCGCCGCATGGGTCGGGACACGTCCACCAGCAACATGCGGGGCATGTCGCTCCGGACGACGGGCCGCGGCCGCGGCGGGACATTGCGGTTGGCTCCAGACCCCGGGCTGTTTGTTTTTCGTTTCATGGCTCTACCTCCCTGTGCATGCCGGCGGACCGTCGCCATGGGCCCCACGGGCGCTGCGTCGCGACCGCCACAAATCGATTACGTCAACCGGAAACGGATTGCAAGGCCAAATGCCTCACTTCCCAAAACCAGGGTCGCCGGAGGGCGGGTTTGGCGCCGATTTGTCGATGGGCTGCGTCAATCCGTTTTCCGCCGGAATTCCCGCGGCTCGGGGTCGCCGCCTTCCCAGACGACCCGGCGGAAACGGTCCGGCCCCGGGTTGCCCTCGGTATCGATCGGCAATACCTGGGATTCGGGCCCGAGCCGCAGCGTCCGCTCGAGTCTGGCCAAGCCGTCGTATTCGGCGACGTACATCAAGGCGCCCAGCGTCGCCGCGCCGGATTCGCCGGAAACGAGGAACGGATCGCCCGCCACCGGCACGCCATAAACGCGCAGGCCCCTGGCGGCGACGAAATCGGGGCACGACAGGAAGACGTCCGCGCAGCGGGAAAGGACGCTCCATGCCAGGGGGCTGGGATCGCCGCAGGCCAACCCAGCCATGATCGTGTCCAAGGCGCTTTCGACGGAATGCGGCTGGCCGTCGTCGCGCTGGATCGAGGCATAGAGGCGGGCGGTCTGGTCGGGTTCCACGACGGTCATCGACGGCCGCATGGATCCGAAAGGCTTTCGGCAATAGCCCGCCACGGCCGCGGCCAGCGCGTTCACGCCGGCCTGCACGAATCCGTGCGTGGGCTGGCTGATGCCTTGTCCCGCCAGCTCCTGGATTTCGGCCATCCAGGGGGTATGGCCCTGCATCGCCCCGCACGGGATGTCTTCGTAGCCCGCCCACGAAGTGTCCGAAACGATCTGCCACCCGTTGGCCGTCGCGTCGCGGGTGATGGCTCGCACGGCGGCGGCGTAGATTCCCGGAATCCTTCCGCGGGAAGCGTTGCCGCATCTTCGGCCATGCAGCGAGGAAATCAAGCCGAATTCGGCTTCAGCCGCGACCGCACCGCCCATTTGATTTTTACAGCCAATCGTGGTTGATTTGGGACAATCGAGACATGGATCGAGACAAGCCCATCCCATCGCGGAAAACGCTCTTGGGCGTGCCCTACGACCACTATCGGCTGGCCGATGGCGCTGACCTCTACGTGACGGCGTACGGCCGGCCGTTTTTGCCGCACCTGTGGCCGGAAAACTGGCTCGAACCGGAGTGGTTCCGGAAAAGCCGCGAAAAGCTTGAGGGCACGAGCACGGTCTACAAGGTCAGGACCAAGCCGGTGGCGGGGGCCGGCAAGGATCTCGTCGTGAAGTGGTGCCGGGTGGGAGAAGACGTGCCGTTGGATACCTTCACGCTGGCGAAATTCATCGAGGCGGAATTCAATTCGCCCTACGAAGAGTTTTCCCTGGTGATGGAGATGCGGGCGCGGGCTCGGCCGGGCACGATCCGCACCCACAAACCCCTGGCCATTTTCGTGCCGGCCAAACGGCTGGAACTGTGGCAAACGGGCCGTTCCCGGGCGAAAATCGATTGCAAGAAAGCCAAGTACCGGGACGTGGAACTGGATATCTACCGCCAGTACATCCTCGTCTACGAATGGATCAAGGGCGTCGCGAGCACGGAATCCGCCGCGGCCGCGGCGGCGCCGGCGGCCGGATACGCCGACGGGCAGGCTTTCGCCCAAACCATGCTGGATCGCTCCATCGCGGACATGCGGCAAGCGGGCTTCCGCGTGCTGGACATGAAGCCGCAGCACGTGATCGTCCGGCCCCGGCGGCGCGGGGGCTTGCTGCCGGACCGCAGCGGCCGGCCGGCCTATGCCCTGGTGGATTTCGAGCTGCTGGCCCGCACGCCGGAATACGAAGAGCGGGCCCGGCAGGAGCGGCGGCAGACCTATCTCGAACGGCAACGGGACCGCTTCCGGACCCCGGACCGGCCCGGCAGCTTCCCGCCGCATTTGCACCCCGTGCGCATGCTGGGCGTGGACTACGTTCACGGCGACTGCGACAGCACCCGCGGCAAGTTGTGGGTCGTGGGCAACGATCCGCAGCTCTTCGACTATTTCCTGCCCGAACGATGGCGGCGCACGCCGCGCCAAAGCCTGTCCGACAGCGCCCAGGTCTACCACACGAAGACGAAGGACGGCGTCCAGCTCGTCTGGAAAGTGTCGCAGGTCGGCGATCCGGTGACCGCGGCCGGCGTGCCCGGCGCGCTCGCCGCCCACGGCTACAACAGTCCGTTCGAGGAGTTCGGATTCGCCTGCAAGTTGGCCGCCGCCGGCGTGCCGACCACCTATCCGCGGGCGATCTACATGCTCGGCCACCATTCCACCTTGCCGCCGGAGGTCCGCGATCCGCGCCGCTACGCCAGTCATCGGGAGCTGCGCATGCCGGACGGCGCCCCTGTGCTGCAGCGCGAACGCAACTACATCACGATCTGGGGCTATTGGAACGGCACCGACGACGTGGTCGCCCGCGAGGAGCGCCAGCACTGCCACTGCCGCGGCGTCAACGGCGCGCAGGCCTTGGCCGAGGGCCGCATCGACGCGGCCCAATTGGAAGCGGCGACGGCGAAAATGGCGCGATGGCTGGCCGCCGCCGGGGTGGCCAGCTGCGATTTGCTGGCCACGCACTACCTGCTCACGCTCTCGCCGGAAGACGAGTTGCTGCGCGAC
>JAKLIL010000369.1 GCA_022709625.1 Verrucomicrobiota bacterium | reverse complement strand
AGGAGCTGGCCGGTGCGGCCGCGCTCTTCCAGGCGGCGCAGCCACGGCAGGCGCTCGAACAAGTTGCGGGTGAAAAACAGGGCGATGCACGCCGCGGCCGCGAGCGGGAACACGGCCATGAGCCAGATGGCCGGCCGCGCCGCGGCGCTGCCGGCCACGCGCGGAAACCGCGCCAGCAACATACCGCAACCGAACAGCAGCGTGACGAACAGGCCGATGGCGCGGTCGAGGAAAACGGAGGTCACCGCTTCGGCGCGGCGGTCCGGATGGTCGTGCGCGGCGAAGACGGCGCGGGCGAGATCCCCGCCGCAGGCGCCGAACAGGAAAGCGTTGAAAAACTGGCCGACGAAATAGCCGCGCAACGTCCGTCCGAAGGCCGTCGGCAATGCCAGCGTGCGCAAGATGGCGTGCCAGCGAACAACGCCCATCAACAGCGCCAAGCCGGTGAGACCGATGGCGGCCACAATCCACAGGGGGTGCTGGCGGGCCGGCGCCACCGCCAGCCGGATCGATTCCCAGCCAATGACGCGGAACAGAAAGACAATCAGTCCCAGCCCAATCAGCAGGCGGAGAATCGCGGCCATGGTTTTGCGCATGGCGTTCATGGTTGGGCCACGCGACGCCCCGGGCGATCGACGGGGCGTCCGCCGCGGTTGTCGCGCTCGGGGCTGTGCGTCATGCGCCGGGGCGGCGGTGGGCCAAAATGTCGGCATAAACCGCCGCGAGGGTTTGGCGCAGGGGGATTTCCGGCCGCCAGCCGACATGGTCGCGGATGCGCGCCACGTCGTAGGATGGCCGGCATTCGGCCGGGCGGAACCGGGCGGGATCCACTTCGATGCGCGGATGGACCTGGGCCAGGTCGCACAGGATCGCGAGAAGCTCGCGCACGAGGACCAGATGGCCCGAAGCGATGTTGTAGGCGTGGCCGGAACGGCCTTGCTCGAGCAGGCGCACGTAGGCGCGGGCGACGTCGCGGACGTCGGCGAAATCGCGCCGCTGGTCGAGATTGCCGACGCGGATGATCGGTTCGGTGCCGGCGGCGATATCGGCCAACTGCGCGGCGAAGGCGGAGGTGACGAAGTCCTTGGATTGCCCGGGGCCAATGTGGTTGGACGGCCGGGCGACCATGATGTCGAGCCGGTGGTGCGCGGCATAGAGGAGCGCCGCGTGGTCGGCGGCGGCCTTGGCGACGCCGTAGATGTTGTCCGGGCGGTAGGGGGCATCTTCGGTCAGCGGTGCGGGCGCGGGATGGGAGCCGTAGACTTCGGCGGAGGTGACGACGAGGACGCGCGCCGCGGGCCGGTGTTGCCGGACGGCGTCGAGGACGTTCAGGGTGCCGATCGTGTTGACATGGAAGACGCGCTGCGGCTGGGTCCAGCCCAAGGGGACGAAGGCGATGCCGCCCAAATGCAGGATCGCGTCGGGGGCCACCTCGGCCAGGATGGACGCGATCGAATCGGGATCGCGGACATCCAGCGGCAAATAGGTGGACGGGCCGCCGGCGGGGCTGCCGACGTCGCTGCCGATGGCGGCGTGGCCGGCGGCTTCCAGGGCGGCCAGGGCGTGGCGCCCCGCGAATCCGTTGCAGCCGGTGACGAGGACTTTCATGGGTCGGTATTCAGTATGCGGAAATCAGCATGGGGAAGGGAACCCGAAATCATGAAAAGACGATAGCCATCATATTCTGAATCCTGACTCCTGAATTCTGAATACTTGTTTTTAGGCCGTCACCGTTTTGCCCATCTGCCGGTCCAGATCGGCCTCGACCATCATCGCGACCAACTGCTCGAAGCTCACCTGGGGCTTCCAGCCTAGTTTTTCGCGGGCCTTGGCGGGATTGCCGAGCAAGAGTTCGACCTCGGCCGGCCGGATGAATTCCGGATCGATGACCACGTAGTCCTCGTAGCGAAGGCCGACGTGCCCAAAGGCGATTTCCAGAAATTCGCGGACGGAGCGGGTCTCGCCGGAGGCGACGACGTAGTCCTCGGCGACGTCCTGCTGGAGCATCAGCCACATGGCGCGGACGTAGTCGCCGGCGAATCCCCAGTCGCGCTTTGCGTCCAGGTTGCCCATGCGCAGCTCCTTGAGCGTGCCCAGCTTGATGCGGGCGACGCCGTCGGTGATCTTGCGGGTGACGAACTCCTTGCCCCGGCGCGGCGATTCGTGGTTGAACAGAATGCCCGACACGGCGAACAGATTGTAAGATTCCCGGTAGTTGACGGTGATGAAATGGCCGTAGACCTTGGCGACGCCGTAGGGGCTGCGGGGATAGAACGGCGTCGTTTCGCTTTGCGGC
>JAKLIL010000368.1 GCA_022709625.1 Verrucomicrobiota bacterium | reverse complement strand
TCCGCCGCGAACCGGGCCAGCGCATCCAATGCCGTGCCGGCCGAAACGCAAATGGCATCCCCGTCCCGGCGGCAATCCGGAACCGCCGAAAATATCCGCAACACCGCCTCGGGAACGCCGTTGTCCGCCACCAGCAGGTTCGAACCTCCGCCCATCGTCCGCCAAGGGATCCCCATCGCATTCCAACTCCGGACAATCTCCGCCGCGGCTGACGCCTCGCCAACCGTGACCAGTTCGCGGCATGGTCCGCCCAAGCGGAAGGTCGTGAAATCTGTCAGCCACTCTTTCATCGGTCGCGCACCAGCCTACGCCCCCCGTACCCTGCGCACCAGCCTTTTGCCCTGCCGCCGCCTTGCAACGCAAGGGATGTCATCGACGCAACGGATGCGCAAACGCCGAAGGGCTATTGAGTGACGGCCTTGGAATGGGTCGGCGCTGGCGTTCCTCTCGCGCCTCTTGCGCCCTTTGCGTTAAACGGCTGTTGGCGTTCCTGGTCCGGATCTATGCGCCGGCCAACATGCCGCAGGCGGCATGGATGTCCCGGCCTCCGCTGTAGCGGCGCGCCACCGGCATCTTCAGATGCGCCCGCAGGGCATCGCGAAAGGCGTTCAATTCAACCGGCGTTGGCGACCGGTAGGTGCCCGTCGGATCGTTCACGTCGATCAAATCCAACTTGATCGGCAAGCCGCGGACCAACTCGGCCAGTTGGACGGCGTCTTCTTTGCGCACGTTGAAGCCCGAAATCATGGTCCACGCCAGCGTCGCGCGCCGTCCCGTAATCGTCTGGTACTCGCGGATGGCCGCCATCAGTTCGGGCAGCGGATAACGGGCCTCGATCGGCATCAAGGCGCGGCGCCGGTCCGGATCGGCGCTGGTCAGCGACACGATCAGCCGGAACGGCCACCGCTCCGCCCCCAGTCGACGGATGCCCAGCACGACCCCGGCCGTGGAAATGCTGATGGATTTGGCGGCAATGGCCAGGCCGCAGGGTTCGCTCAGGATTCGCGCGGCCCGGATCGCGGCATCGTAGTTGAGCAAGGGCTCGCCCATTCCCATGAAAACCACTCCACGCACCGGATGCGGAGAGTCCGCCCGGATGCGCAGGACTTGATCCACCATTTCCCACGTGGCGAGGTTTCTTTTGAACCCCATTTTTCCCGTCGCGCAAAACGCGCACCCCAAAGGGCAGCCGACCTGGGAACTGATGCAGGCGACGTATTTCTCGTCCCCTGCCCGGTGCAGCAGCGGAATCCGCACCGCCTCGAACCGATCGGCCCCTTCCCCGCCAAAGACGTACTTCACGAATCCATCCAGCGCCGAAACGCGCCGGTCCAGCAGATCCAGCCGCGGCAGAACGAGGTTTTGGCGAATTCGCGCCAGCAGGCGCGGCGAAACCTCCGGCAGGCTTGCGGGAATCGCGTCGTTGCGGAGCGCCGCGGCCTGCAACTGCCGCGCCAGCCGCGGTGAAACGCCCAGCGGCGCCAATGCGGCGCCCAGCTCCTCCGCCGTCAGGTTTTTCAGCACGATGGACATGGCGGACCGGAATCCTACGCGGCGTCCCTTGCCGACGGAAGCGCGGACTTGCACCGTGCGACGGACGATCGGGCGGGCCCCATGGCCTTGCGCCATGGGGGAGCCAACTTCGCTCCCCACAGCACGAGGCCGTGGGGGGCGAAACAGCGTCGCAAGCGACAGAGCGCCATGCCGCACCGCGATTTTCGGCGGAGCTTGACTCCCCCCGACCCCTTCCGCACAATGCGCGCCTGATTCTGCCCCCCTTGCGGGCGTAGCTCAATGGTAGAGCTCCAGCCTTCCAAGCTGGCCACGTGGGTTCGATTCCCATCGCCCGCTCCAACGCGAGTCTTCGCCAGTTGCCGCGCCGGAATCTTGGCGCAGGCGGACGGCAGGTCCGCCCTGCGGGCTTCGGTTGGGAGCGCGCGCGGCTTGCTTCCCTCGTTGGCTTCCCTTCGGCGCTTTTACTTGTGGCGGAAGGCAAACCCGTTGTAAAAACAGGCACGCGTTTGCGCTTACAAATAAAGCGGGGCAATTTCATGTTTGAACAGGTCTTCAAGAACGTCGACGACATCCTCTGGAAGGAAGCCGGCTGCACCACCGAACTCGACTACGTCGAGCAATCCTCCTGGCTCCTGTTCCTGAAATATCTCGACGGATTCGAGCAGGACCGCGCCGCCGAAGCCGCCCTGCACGGCCGGAAATACGCCTACATCCTCGACAAGCCCTACCGCTGGGACGTCTGGGCCGCCCCGAAGGGCAAGCACGGCCAGCTCGACCACCAC
>JAKLIL010000367.1 GCA_022709625.1 Verrucomicrobiota bacterium | reverse complement strand
GTTGTAGAACGTGGCCGGCGCGCCATAGTCCGAGTAGTTCGCGTACCAGCCCGGGCGCAGGCTGCCGATGGCCGTGGTCGCCCCCTGCCCCGCCGCCACCAGACCCAGGCGCTCGCCCATCTCGCCGAACGTCGCGTCCCAGCTGGTGTGGTTGAACACGCCGTCCAGCATGACGTTGATGGTCCCGACGTAGCTGGTGGCCATGAAGGTGCTCTTGCCGGCATCGCAGGCGGCGACGAACTGCTGGAACTCGGCCAGGCCCGCGGCGGTCGTCTTGGCGCGGCCGAACCATTTGCCGACGGCGAAGTAGTCCTTGGCCGAATACGGGCTGCCCGGCAGGCGCTCCGGCGGCACCCCGTACTCGGACGAGGTGTGGACCGGCTGGAACCACAGGCAGTTCGCCTGGATCTTGTTGAGGTATTCGAGGCCAAATTCGTCGAAGGTGCCGCGCCTGGCCGCGCTGGTGTCGATCAGATCCGCCAGCGTCGAGCGGCCGTCCTCGGTGGCGGCGGACGCCTTGACGGTCAGCGCGTTCAGTTCGTAGACGTTTTGCCGCAGCGCCTTCTTGGGCGAGATCACGATGGCGTGGTCGCGGATGCCGCTGCCCAGTTCGGAATAGTAGTGCCAGGCGGGATCGCCGGGGAGCTTGTACCGCGCCGTCAGGCGGTAGGCGCCGCACTTGCCGACGTCGGCTTCCCAGACGTAGGCGCCGGCATTGGCGTCCCAGGCCATGGAAAAGGCCGCGAAGTAGCCGGCCGTGGCGGGGGTGACGAGGTCGCCGCTGGCCGGGCGGATGGCGTCGGGCACGCCGTTGGCGTCGAGGTCGGCGTTCCAGAAGTCGCGCCGGCCGACATTCGAGAAAATCTGCACGTCGGTGGCGCCGGCGGGCGGCCCGTATTCGGCGCGGATGTGCGCGGTCTCCCCCAAGGCTTCGTCGATGAAGAACTTGGTGGTCGTGTAGTCGGCGTTCACGCCGTTGACCCGCAGGGCGTTGGCGCCGGCGGTCATCATTCGGTATTCGTAGACCTGGTCGTTGGCGCCGTCGGACTGGTATTCCGCCAGCCGCGCCACGCCGTTGCCGCCGTTCGTGGTCGATTTCCACGCGGCGATTTGGTAGCGGAGCACGGCTTCGGCCGAGACCGCCAGGTTGGAATCGACGACGGTCCCCACCCACCACATGGCGTTGCCGTTGGCGCCCGCATCCTGCTCCTCGTGGTCGAACGCCATCGCCACCACGTTCGTGAGAGTCGGGTCCGCCGCCCGCGCGCCGACGGCGCGGGCGCCTTGGGTCTTCGGCGACCGGCGCGTCGCGCTGGTGGCGAGGTAGCGCACCTCGGCGTGGTCCGCCCAGACGTCCGCGCCGTTTTTGTAGCCGATCTTGACCCAGAGCTGGACGGAATCGCCCGCGAGTTTGACGGCGTTGCCGCCGTGCCAGACGAATCCCGGCTCCGTGCCGGGATCGCCGCCGTAGGTGAAGTCGAACGGCTGCGCCTGCGCCGCGTCCAGCGCGGCGAAGGATTGGCTCGCGACGCCGCTCGCCGCCTTCCCCAGATAGGTCGTGTCGCGGTCGGTGTAGGTCACTGCCAAGACGTATTCCACGGTTTGAGTCTTGCCGAACGTATCGGCGGGCACGACGCCCCGCCAGAACTTGTTGTTGCCGGCTTCGGAGTCGAACGCCAGCGCGACGCTGGTCCACGCTGGTGCCCCTTGGAGGCGGTAGTACAGCGTGCCGCCGGTTTGGTTGCCCGTGGTGCCCGGGCCGTAGGCCTGGTTCCCGGTGTAGATGGAAACCGCGCTGTTGGCGTAGGGATGCCGCGGATTGCGCATGTAGGCGCCGGCGGGTTCGGCATTGGCCGGCGCATGCCAGCAGTTGCCGAGATCCGCCGTGGACAGGGCCGCGAACGGATGCGCCGCCGCGCCGTCCGCCGCGGCGTATTTCACGTTGTCCGCCTGCGTCCCCGTGCCAAGGTAGGTCGTGTCGGCGCCCCCGTTGGCGTAATCGACGCGCAGGTAGTACTGCAGCGTTTCGCCCAGCGCCGCCGCATTGGAGGGAATCAGCGCCTTCCAGTAGTTGTTGCTGCCCGCCGCCACGTCGAAGGCGAAACCGTTCGACGCCCAGGCGCCGGCGGTCGCCGTTTTGTAGAACACCCACCCGCCGGTCATGTCCGCGTCGCCCTGGAAATTGCCCACGTAGAGGTAGGTGTCTTTCTTCGGCGTCGGGTTGGTCGGGTTGCGCATCGTGGCGCCTTCCGGCTCGGCGTTCAGCGGATAGTGCCAGCAATTGCCGAAGTCGGGCGG
>JAKLIL010000366.1 GCA_022709625.1 Verrucomicrobiota bacterium | reverse complement strand
GCCGCGCGCCTTGGCAAGCTGGGCGAGGTTTTTCGCCAGGCGCTCGGTGACGGATTCCTTCCAGGCGCGCAATTGTTTCAGCCGGACTACGGGGGGAGAAAAATCGATCCCTATGGCGGCTGCCTGGCGGGCATCGGCGAGGACACGGGCGGCATGCAGCAAGGACTTGGAGGGGATGCAACCGCGGTGAAGGCAGGTGCCCCCCAGAACGCCAGTGGTATCAACCAGAGTGGTGGCAGCGCCGAGGTCGGCGGCGAGAAACGCGGCGGGGTAGCCGGCGGGGCCGGCACCGACGATGGCGAGCGAGGTGGGCACGGTCATGGGAGGATCCGGCGATTCCGCGAGATCAGGCCGTGGGGGCGTCGCGGGGCGGAACCAGCAAGACGGGTCGGGTAGAACTGTGGAGCACGCCCTTGCTCGTGCTGCCGACGAACAATTCGCGCAATGCGCCCGGCGCGCGCGTACCCATGAGGAGGGCAGCCACGCCGAGCCGGTCGGCCTCCCGGAGCAGCGTTTCGGCGGTAGCGCCTTGCACCAGCAGGGCCGTGGCGTCCACTCCCGCTTCGCGCAGGTCGCGGGCATAGGCTTCGAGTTGCTGGTGTTCGCGGTGGAATTTGCGGGCGATGGCGTCGCGGACGGTTTCGGGACCCGGCTCGTAGCCGATGAAATCGGGATCCGGTTCGGCCACGTGCACGAGATAGAGGGTGGCGGACAAGCGCTGGGCCCAGATCCGGGCTTCGCGCAGCACGGCGGGCGTGGTTCCGGCGAGATCCAAAGCGGCAAGCAATTTCATGGGCGCGTCTCCGTTTCCATCCAGTTGAAATCTACAGGGAAAAGCGGATGCAGGCAAGCCATGGCTTCAGGCTGGAATCTCGTTCCGGGCCAGGGCCCGGCCCAAGGTGCGCAGCGTGGCCCGGACGGGCGGCGACAGCCGCGCGCCGGGAAGCGTGGTGGCCGGCTGGATGCCGAGAATCACAATCCGGTGCGCGCAATCGGAAAGGTAGGCGGCAAACTGGCCGAGGGGCGGGGCATGGGTGCCGAAGTCGCCGGTGCGGATTTCGGCGGGATCCAGGCGGCGTAGGGTGCCGGGCGGCAGGCCCATGTCGGCGGCATCGAGCAGGACCAGCACCTCGGGGTGCAGGCGGCGGACCAAGCCGGCGAAATTTTCAGGCGCGGTGGCGGCGTTGACGCAGCGCCAGCCGGGATGCCGGAAAGCGCGGGCGAAAAGCGGCCCCAGACCATCGTCGCCGTGGCGGGCATTCCCGATTCCGAGGAGCAGGTTCACGGTGGAGAATAAGCCGGAATCGGAACGAAAAGAAAAGGGCCGAGTGCGGAAGGGGTACGCCGGAATTTATGTTATTTGCAAATAGCATAAGTTGTGCGGGGCCAAAAAAAGGCCGCCGTTGCGACAACGGCGGCCGGGCGGGAGCGGGTTGAATCAACCGACGGTGATCGCGCCCACGGGGCAACTGCCGGCGGCTTCCTGGGCAGAGGCTTCGGCGGCGGCGGGGACGGCGTCGCCCTTGGCATGGGCGAGGCCGTCGTCGCCCATAGCGAACACGTCGGGGGCGATGTCGCAGCAGAGGGTGCAGCCCGTGCAGGTTCCGGCGTCGACGGTGGCTTTCATGACTATGTTCCTTTCGGGTTTTTGTTTAACAGGGATTACCAGTTTTCGCCCAGCAGTTCGAAGTGGGCCTGGGGATGGAGGCAGGCGGGGCAGAGTTTCGGAGCTTCCTGGGCTTCGTGGAGGTAGCCGCAGTTGATGCAGCGCCAGACAACGACGCCGTCGCGCTTGAATACTTTGCCTTCGGACAGGTTCTTCCAAAGGTCGTTGTAGCGCTTCTCGTGCTGTTTTTCCGCGTTGCAGACTTTCTCCCACAGGACGGCGATCTGTTCGAAGCCTTCCGCGCGGGCGATGCGGGCGAATTCGGGATAGAGCCTGGTCCATTCCTCGTTTTCGCCGCCGGCGGCGGCCTTGAGGTTGTCGAGGGTGGAGCCCACGACGCCGGCGGGATAGGCGGCGGAAATCTCGACCATGCCGCCTTCCAGGAAGCTGAAGAAGCGCTTGGCGTGTTCTTTCTCCTGGTCGGCGGTTTCGTCGAAGATCTTGGAAATTTGGACGAGGCCTTCTTTCTTGGCGGCGGCGGCGAAGTAGTTGTAGCGCATGCGGGCCTGCGATTCGCCGGCGAAAGAGGCGAGGAGGTTCTTTTCCGTGCGGGTTCCTTTGATGCTCTTCATGGTTTCTCCTGGGGGTTGGGGGGCCCGAAAGCCCCGGAATTCGAAATAATCAGGTATTTTCTTCGGGCAGGGGGG
>JAKLIL010000365.1 GCA_022709625.1 Verrucomicrobiota bacterium | reverse complement strand
GTTGGCGTGGACCGTGCCGGCAATGAAAGCCTGGCCAGTCCCACCAGCTGGGCGACCAACGACACCATCAAGTTCGTTGTGACCAGCGCCTGGACGGTCGCGAAGAGCACGGTCTACCAGTCCTTCGCCAGCAGCAACCTCGTCACGCTGACCAACGTGCCGGCGTCGTCCAACGCGACGGCGCTGGCCTGGCTGGCGGCCGGCCAGAAGAACGGCACCGGCGCCGTGACCAAGGTCTACGACCTGATCTACTGGGATTCGCCCAGCAAGTTCCAGGAGAACACCAACAACCAGTGGCGGTTGGTCAACAACGTCAAGTCCAACTGGTTCGTGGACGACGGCGGCCTGTTCCGGGGCCGCGGCAGCCTCCGGTTCTACCGCGCGTCGTACCAGGACCGCTGGCGCACCAGCCGAACGATCGGCACGAACGTGGTGGCCCAGCGCCCGCTGGCAAGCGAGGAAGTCTACGCCGTGCACAACGTCGTGCTGTCGCGCGAACAGAACTACGTGGCCCTCCACGGCGTGCCGTACACCAATACCTTCCAGGCGGTGTTCGGCGGGACCAACGTCTTCCCCGGCGGCACCAGCGGCTTCCCGGGCAGCGGCGCCACCCTCGTGGAGTTCTATTCGCCCGGCACCAACTCCGTCACGTCCAGCCAGTACTGGCTGTCCACCCAGGGCCGCTGGTTCCAGATGGGCGGCGGCGACGTCACCACCAACCAGATGCCGGCGGACTTCTTCACCCGCGGCTTCTCCATTACCCTGCCGAATCCGCTGCCGGAGCGCTACGTCGCCACGACGGCCTTCGACTGGAACCAGCCCGGCGGCACGACCAATCCGATCCCGGCCATGGTCTGGTCGCCCATCCTCCAGGTGCCGACCAACAGCTACGCCTTCGCCCAGAATATCGCCTGCGGCTGGACAACGGGCCGCATCTCGTCGCTGGTCTACAACCTCGTGGCCCTGCGCCTGCCCGTCGCCGCCCATCCGGACCAGATGAATCTGGTGAATTGCGGCTTCGTTCCCGGACCCAAGGGGTTCGGCGACGAAATCTACACCTGGAATACCGCCACCAAGACCACCCGGTCGGGCAGCACCATCTATTGCGACGAATCCGGTACCTGGCGTTACGTGCAGGGCAATGGCGAAGTCCCCGACGGCTACTTCAAGCCCAACGACGTGATCATCATCGTGTCGCGCAACACGGTGGGCAACGGCTCGTGGACCTGGAGCTATTACCCGACCAACTTCTACAACATCCCGACCCGCTGGATGGGGTATTGAGGCGTTTCCCTCTCCCGCCAGGGCCGAACTTTGTTAACCAACGATGTGGTTTTGGAATTTTTCCGGATTGTAGGCCGGGTCTCTGCGCCCGGCGGGGATGCGCCAGCCGCCGAGGGCTGGTCTACAGTAGGCCGGGCCTCTGCGTCCGGCGCAAGAAGGCCCGCTCCAGATTGCAAGCCGAGAAGGTGGAATTGTAGGCCCGGGCGTTGACCGGGCTGGCTCATAACGGCCACCTCATCGCGGTGGCCTACAAATCCGGCCTCTGCGCCCGGCGGGGATGCGCCAGCCGCCGAGGGCTGGCCTACAAAATCAGGTTGAACCGACCAGCCACAGCGGGCTGGCAACCAACAACCAACCATCAACGAAACACAGCGGGACGCCGCACCCTTTCAGCTTTGAATCCAGGCCGGATCCAACGTGGCGGCGAACGAGGCCGATACGATCGCCTCGACCAGCAGGTGCCGGCCGCGGACTTTCTGTTCAACGACCTTGCCGTTGGCGTGCAGCGCCGCCAGCCAGCGGCCCTCGTCCGCCGGTATCTTCAGGCGCAGATGGGCGACCCGGGCGTGCAAAAGGTCCGCAATGGCCTGGGCGAGCGCCGGCGTGCCTTCGCCGGTCGTCGCCGAGATGGCGACGGCATGGCGGAAACGGTCCGCGAGCCGCGCGGCCTGGTGCCGGCCGCGGTCCACGTCGATTTTGTTGAACACGGCCAGCACGGGCTTGGCCTGGGCGCCCAGTTCCCGTAGGACCGCTTCCACGGCGGCGATCTGGTCGTCCACGCGGGGATGGGCCGCGTCGATCACGTGGATGAGCAGGTCGGCTTCGTTGACTTCCTCCAGCGTGGCCTTGAAGGCTTCCACGAGATGGTGGGGGAGCTTGCGGATGAACCCGACGGTGTCCGTCAGCAGGCAGAGTTGGTGGTTCGGCAGGCGGAGTTGGCGCGTGGTGGGATCGAGCGTGGCGAACAACTGGTCGTCGGCCGGAATGCCCGCGTCCGTCAGCCGGTTGAGCAGGGTGGATTTGCCCGCGTTGGTGT
>JAKLIL010000364.1 GCA_022709625.1 Verrucomicrobiota bacterium | reverse complement strand
ACGTGAACGACCGGATGCTGGGCGCGATGGGGCGGGGATATGGCCGGGCGCGGGTAGACGAGGCGCTGGCGCAAATCCGGCGCCGCTTGCCGGGGGCAGCCCTGCGGACGACGTTCATCGTGGGGCATCCGGGAGAAGGGGAGGGGGAATTCTCGGAACTGCTGGCATTCGTCGCCGAAGGACATTTCGACCACATGGGGGTTTTCGTTTGGTCGCCGGAGCCGGGCACGGTTTCCGAACGTCTGGCGGGCCGCGTTGCGCCGGGGGTGGCGGAAAAGCGCCGCGCGCGCCTGATGGCGGCGCAGGCCAAGGTTTCGGCCGCGAAGTTGCGCGCCCGCCGGGGGCAAACCGCATCCATGTTGCTGGAACGCCGCGGGAAGGACGGCTGGCATGGGCGCACGCCGTGGCAGGCGCCAGAGGTCGATGGCGAAACCATGCTGGGGCGGGCCCCGCCAACCGTCCGCGCCGGCGATTGCGTGCCCGTGGAAATCGTGCGCACGAGCCGCTACGACTGCCGGGCGCGCCGCGTGGCCACATGAACGGCGGCGTCACGGCACGAATGCTGCCGGCGCTGCTGTTGCTGCTGGCGGGCGGGCCGGCGGGAACGGGATGCGCTTCGGCCGCGCGCCGCCGTTCGCCGCCGGTTGCGCCGGCACCGGAACGCGCTGCCGCGGTCAACCCGACCAACCATGTCAACGCCGGTCCGCGAACCAATAAGACCCCGCGCCTCGCGGTGGATCCCACCCGCGTGGCGGATCTCCAGACGCGGGAAATCATCCAGTTGCAGGAAAGCGACGGCACCGGGGTGTTCCGCCGGCATACGCGGTTCACCGATTGGCTGGACCGATGGCACGATCGCCTGTACCGCAAAATGGACAACGCGGTGCGCCGGGTAGACACCATGTGGCTGACGGAAGAGGCCCAGCCCTACGACTACAAGCTTTCGACCTTCAAGCTCCGGCTCTTGGCTCGTTACGGCGGCCGCAGCCAGGATGGCAACTCGGACTTCAAGGTGAAATTCCGCGCGGACATGGCCTTGCCGGGGTTGGGCAACAAGCTGCACCTGTACGTCAGCAATCTGGAACAGAATACCCTGCCCGGAGAGGATCCCACGACCGTGGACGCGGATTTCCGCATGGGGTTGCGGGCGTTGTTGAAGACCGTCCGGCACAATCCGCTGGACCTCGGGGCCGGGGTCCGGATGCGGAGTTGGAAACCCGTGCCCTATGCCGAAGTGGAATGGCGGGGGGAACGGCCGCTCGGTCCCGGACGGATCCGCCTGACGCCCCGCGTCTTCTGGGAGCACAACGACGGTTATGGCCAAAAAGTGAAATTGGCGTGGCTTTGGCCGGTCTCGAAACGGAAATACCTGCAGTTGCTCACCGCGGAGCGCTCGACGGAGACGACCGGTGGATTCGAGTTGGAAGAGACCTTCCGGTTTGCCTGGCTGCGTTCCGGTCTGAAACGCGGCTGGGTGCTGCAAGCAAGTGCCTTTCCGCACTACAAGCAGTCGGATTGGGTTTGGGACGACTTCCTGTTGAACATGACTTGGCGCGGGGCCTTCTACCGAAAATGGATCTACTACACGGTCACGCCCCAACTCCAATTCCCGCAGGAAGATGATTATGAATTCCGGCCATCCATCCGCGTGGGCTTGGAAATTCTGTTCGGCGGGGACCTGGCCGATATGATTTAGATCCGTACGCGGCGACGGCGCCTTCGGATTTGACAGTCGCCGGGGAAACCTTTATTTTATGCCCCAAAAATTAACGGGAGAAACGCTTTACCATGAACGCTAGCAATCTTCTTTACCTTGCGTTGGGATCGGGTGTTTTGGCTCTGGTTTTTGCCTGGTGGCGGGCCCAGTGGATTGAAAAGCAGGATCCGGGCACGGCCAAAATGCAGGAAATCGGCGCGGCGGTCCGCGAAGGCGCCATGGCGTTCCTGAAGCGCGAATACAAGGTGCTGGCCGTCTTCGTCCTGGTGGTCGCCGGGCTGCTCGCTTTGCTGAACGTCCGCATCACCGGCCAGAAGAGCCTCGGACTGGTGGCGGTTTCCTTCATCGTGGGTGCGCTTTGCTCGGTCATGGCGGGTTACTTCGGCATGCGGGTGGCCACCGCCGCCAACATGCGGACGACCAACGCCGCGCGCAAGGGGCTGCCCCAAGCCTTGTCGGTGGCGTTCACCGGCGGTTCGGTCATGGGCCTCTGCGTGGTTGGACTGGGCCTGTTGGGCTTGTCCGCCCTGACCCTGATCTACTTCGACTACTTCGGCACGGATTCCGCCACCCTGACCGGCACCGTGCTCCCGATCCTGACGGGTTTCTCGATGG
>JAKLIL010000363.1 GCA_022709625.1 Verrucomicrobiota bacterium | reverse complement strand
ATCATCGCCGCCACCAACCGCCCCGACGTACTCGATCCCGCCCTGCTCCGCCCCGGCCGCTTCGATCGCCAGATCGTCGTGGACCTCCCCAACCTCGAAGGTCGCGAAGCCATCCTCAAAATCCACGCCCGCAAGGTCAAGCTCGACGCCGCCGTCCAGTTGCGCAACATCGCCCGCGGCACCCCCGGCTTCTCCGGCGCCGATCTCGCCAACCTCATGAACGAAGCCGCCCTGCTCGCCGCCCGCCGCGGCGCCGACGCCATCGGCGAGAAGGATCTCGAGGAAGCCCGCGACAAGGTCCGCTGGGGCCGCGAACGCCGCTCGCGCGTACTCGACGACAAGGAAAAGCGCATGACCGCCTGCCACGAAGCCGGCCACGCGATCGTCCTCGCCCTCACCGAAGGCACCGAGCCCCTCCACAAGGTCACCATCATCCCGCGCGGCCAGGCCCTCGGCGCCACGATGCAGCTCCCCGAAAAGGACAAGTACACCGAAGGCCGCCAGCAACTCCTCGGCATGATCGTCGGCATGATGGGCGGCCGCGCCGCCGAAAAACTCAGCTTCGGCGAAATCACCACCGGGGCCGCCTCCGACATCAAGCAGGCCACCCACCTCGCCCGCCTCATGGTCACCGAATGGGGCATGAGCGACGAACTCGGTCCCCAGTGCTTCTCCAACCGCGAGGAAGTCCTCTTTCTCGGCCGCGAAATCGCCCGCTCCAACGAAATCTCCGAGGAAACCGCCCGCAAGATCGACGCCGAAGTCAAACGCATCATCGACGAATGCTACCAGCAGGCCCTCGCGCTCCTGACTGCCAACCGCGACAAACTCGACCTGCTGACCAAGGTCCTGGTCGAGCGCGAAAGCCTCGACGGCCGCGACGTGGACGACCTCCTCAAGCACGGCCGGATCCGCACCGCCGCCGAGCGCAACGCCGCGGACGCTGCCACGGAAGCCGAAAAGAAACCACCCCCCCCGCCGGCGTAGTCGTGGCGCGCGGATTTTTCCACGCCATGAAAAAAATTTTTCCGGTTTTTCCACGCCATGGAAAAAAATTTTCCCGTTTTTCCACGCCATGGAAAATAATCCCTGAACTTTTCCACGCCGTGGAAAACCCGGCCGCCCCTCTGAATCCTGAACCCCGAACCCTGAACCCTCCGGTTCTGATGGGCATCCTCAATCTCACCCCCGACTCTTTTTCCGACGGCGGCCGGTTTCTCGATCCGGCCGCCGCAGAGGAGCAGGCCTTGCGGCTCGAGGCCGACGGAGCGGACATCCTCGACGTCGGCGCCGAATCCACCCGGCCCGGCCACGCGCCGGTTTCCGAAACAGAAGAACTGCGCCGGCTCCTGCCCGTGCTCGACCGCCTGGCCGGAAAACTGCGCATTCCCGTTTCCATCGATACCAGCAAGGCCGCCGTGGCCCGGGCCGCGTTCGCGCACGGCGCGACCATGCTCAACGACGTCGCCGCGCTCGCGCGTCCCGGCATGGCCGATTTCGCCCGCGAATCGGGCGCGCCCGTGATCCTGATGCACGGCGTCGCCCATCAACTCGACGAAGACGAGGCGCACCCCTCCGAAACCATCGCGGCGTGGCTGGCCGCGCGAATCCGGAACCTCGGACTTGCGCCGGACCGGATCGTGGTGGATCCCGGCATTGGATTCGGCACTACGCGCTCCCAGGATGCCGCCATTCTGGACAACCTCGCGCCGCTGGTCGCGCTCGGCTGTCCCGTCCTGATCGGCCTGTCGCGCAAGCGCATCGTCCGCCACCTGCACCCCGAGATGGACCGCGATCTCGCCACCGCGCAGATGGCCCGCGCCGCCTGGCAGAACGGCGCCGCCATCCTGCGCCTCCACGAACTGGACCCGTTCCGGAAGTTGCTGGCCCAGTGATTAATCGTCCTTGGTCGCCCGGCACCTCCCCCTGCCTGCCGATTACATATGCCGGCTTTATTTATGCTATTTGCAAATAGCATAAATCGCCCCTGGCTCGGATCCGGAGCCGCGATCCCCGGATGAAGGGACCGCTTGCACCTGCGCACCCTAGGCGCTACGGTTTGGAATCCATCGAGCCATGAGTCAGTTCCCGGTCAGTTTCGATAAGGAAGGCCTGCTGTTGAAACGCATGGCGGCATTGGGCATTGCGGAAACGGACCTGCAGGAGTGGTTCGTGCGCGGCGGCGGTCCCGGCGGGCAAAAAACCAACAAGACGTCGTCCGTCGTCTGCCTGCGGCACAAACCCTCCGGCATCGAGGTCCGCTGCGCGCGCGAACGCGCGCAATCCCTGAACCGTTTCCTCGCCCGGCGGGAACTCTGCGACAAAATCGCCGAGAAAATCCGC
>JAKLIL010000362.1 GCA_022709625.1 Verrucomicrobiota bacterium | reverse complement strand
ATGGGACGCTACCGGGTATCTGGCCAAAATAGACTTCGCCATCCATATCGACGCGCATCATGGCGACGCAGGGATTATGCGTCCATCCCGCCAAACGGTTTTTTCGGGTAATGGAATCCATTACCATTCAGGCGGGTAGTCGACCGCGTGGCGCGGCGTCCGCAGGCGCTACTTCGCGCGTTCCAGGAGGCTGTAGAAGGCCATCGGCGACTCCGGGCCGGGACGCAGGCGCACGAATTCCACCTGCAGCCGGTCCGGCGAAAGAATTCGGAAGCGGAACTGCGCGCCCGCCTGGGCGAGCACGCCCGAGTTAGCCGCAGGATGGAGGCTCCCGCGCAGGGATTCGCGCACCGTCAAGGGGCCCGGTTGGCCCGAGTCGGCACCCAATGGATGCCAGACGTTCTCGGCCCACAGCAAGGGACCGTCCTGCTTCGAAATTTCGATCTGGACCGGACTGGTCTTGACCCCGTCGGTCTGCGGATAGTCGGCGGTGCCTGCCCACGCTCCCGTCAGGACGGGCCATTCGACTTCGGTCGCCGGTGCGGTTTCGCCGTCGCGGCGGAGGACGCAATAAAACGCCATGGCTTGTTCGACGCTCCCGCCCACGCGGGCGAATTCCACCTCCATGCGATGGTCGTCAAGTTTCCGGAAGGCAAACCGGGCGTCCGGCTTGGCCAGCACCCCGCGCGTCGCGTCCGGCGCGAAGCCGCCGATCACGCGATCCCGCGTTTCGTTGGCGCTGGGCTTGCCGCCGTCCGGATCGAGCGCGTGCCAGACGTCGTCCATCCAGAGGATATCCGCCTCTTGCTTGACCAGATCCAGCCGGAACACGTCGGTGATCGCGCCCTCTGGAGCCGGGTAGCGGTAGGTCCCCTGCCAAGAACCGGCCATGTCGGGACAAACCGGAATGGGCGGCGCTTCGGGCGTGCCGCCCCGGCGAAACAAGGTGGCCACGAAGGCGCGCGCGGCGGACTTGCCGATGCCGACGTACTCCACTTCCATCCGGGTCGGATCGAGAAAGCGGAACGAGAAAAAGGCGTCTTCCTTGGCCAGCACGCCGCCCGTGCCGTCGGGATTGAGACTGCCCAGCAGGTGGATGCCTAGGAAGTCGGTGGAAACCGCACCCGTCGGATCCGTGGGCCGCCAGACGTCGTATCCCCACAACAGGGCGCCTTCTTGCCGGATGATCTCGATCCGCAGCGGACACGGCACGGGCCGATCGCCATGGATTTCGACGGCCCGGCCTTCCCACGATCCCAGCATGAATGGCAATTCTGCCGCCGTGGCCGGGGTGCGCCAAAGGCCGCCGACAGCCGCCCAAATGAGCGATAGAATCGATGTCCCGAGCATGGGCCTCCACGCCACCAGCCGCACGTGTCTCGCACTCATGGAAGTCTCCTTTGCCGCTGCCCTGCAGGGCGGATTTCGACGCGATCCTAAAACGACGATAGTGATTCGTCCACTCGAATCAGCACATGCCGATGCCGTAGGTTCCGTCGGATTTGTCGGCCGCCCCTCGGCGGTGGGCGGGTTCTTGCGCCGGACACAGAGACCCGGCTGCTCCAGTTCCCAATTTTACAGGCCACCGCAGCGAGGTGGCCCTTCCGAGCCGGCCCGGTCAACGCCCGGGCCTGCAATTCGATCCTATCGGCCCACCTTCTGAGGCGTATTGCGTCTATTCTTCTTCCACCTGGATCATGTACATGCCGATGTTGCCGGCGCCTTCGTCCAGATACTGGTTTTCCGGCGGGGTGGCGGGAACGCCGGTGGCGATGGGCCGGAACCCGTCGATGCCTTCCAGCAGGTTCGTCGAACGCAGGATCCGGTAGAATTCGTCCTCGCGGCTAAGCCAGCGGATCCACACCCCGTCCGGGCCCAGCGCGATCGGATTGTCGTCCTTGAAGCTCAACGCGGCCACCGTCCGCAGGAAGGGGCCATGGATTTGGCGGTCGCCGTCGTTCTCAAGTTCGATCAACCGGTAGACATAGGTGCCGCCGGGCACGGCGCCGGAATCCACAAGCGCATACGCCGCGCCCAAGCCGTTTTCGTCCCCGGAATAGACGATATCGCCATTGACCTGCACCCAGGCTTCGCCCGCTTGGCGCTCCAGATAGAAGCCAACGGTATCCGCTTCCGAGGCCGTGCGCCAACGGACTACGACCCGCCCATTTTCCGCCCCGACGATGAAGTTGTAGAGCACCACGCTGGTGGGGGTCGAGTAGGTCACCACGATCCAATCTTCGCTTGTCCGGGGCCACGTCTCGATGGCCAAGACGGCGTCTTCCGGAATATCCCAGGCGGTGCCGATGACCATGTTGTTGGCGCTGGCGGAGTCACCGCTGCCAAT
>JAKLIL010000361.1 GCA_022709625.1 Verrucomicrobiota bacterium | reverse complement strand
CCGCCTTTGCCGGCGGCTTCCTGGAAAACGGCCGTGGCAGCTTCGCGGCCTTTCAGGGCGGCCTCGACTTCGGGCAGGCGGCGCGGGAAGGGGATCGCGCTGCCGGCGGCGACCCGCGCGGACTTGATGTGCGGGCCGTCCAACTCAAGCACGCAGGCGATCGTGACCATGCTGAAGGCGGCGGCGGTGCGCACAACCTTGACGGAACCAAAGCCGTGGTGGGCCTGGAGGGCCGGCACCTTCACTTCCTTGAGGAGGTCGCCGTGGAGAAACCGCTTGGCGGGTTGGGTCTTGAAGTAGTCGTCGGCGGCGAGTTCCTCGTCCTTGCCGGCGTAGACGACCATGCGGGCGTTCATGGCGAGCAGCACCACGGGCATGTCGGCCCAGGGGAAGACGCGGGCGATGTTGCCGCCGAGGGTGGACACGTTGCGGATTTGGTGGGTCGAAATGCGCCGGCAGATTTCGTGCATGGCCCAGCGCGGGGCGCGGTAGCGCTGGATATCGGCCAGCGGCGTGGTCGCGCCGATGCGGTAGAAATCGCCTTCGGGGCGGATGTAGGCGAGGCCGAGGTGGGTGATGTCCACGGCGGTCACGGGGGTGTGGTCCTGCATGAAGTGGAGGGCGGTGCCGCCGGCCAGGGCCAGGCCGTGCTTGCCGAGTTCGCGCAGGTTGTCGCGCGCGGCGGGCAGGCTGGCCGGCCGAAGGAATTCGCAAAGTTTCATAGACGGCTCCTCGAAGGGGGACTGGAAAAACGCGCATAGTATAGGGGAGGGCCGCGGCGCCGGGGAAGCGAAAAGTCGCCGTTTCCGGATCGAAACGCTTGACCCGGGCCGGGTTGGAACGCGGCGGTGCGGGGCCGGCTTGGCTTTTCGTCGCCGAATGGATAGTATATATCCATGCAGATGAAGAGCGCGATTTGGCTGGCGGTGGCGTGGCTGGCGGCGACGGGGTGCGGCAAGCCCGCCGTCGTGGCGCCGCCGCCCGCCCCGGAAGAACCGGCCATGGCGCCGGTGGAAATCTCCGGCGCGGCGGCGCTGGACGAGGTGCGCCGGTTCCTCGAACTCGGTTCGCGGGACGCCGGCACGCCCGGCGCGGAAAAGGCGGCGAATTATCTGCGCGACCGCTTGCAGGAACTGGGCGTGGCGGCGGAAATCCAGGAATTCCGCGCCGCCACGCCCAAGGGGGCAGCCACCTTTCGCAACGTGCTGGGCCAGATCCCGGGCCAAAGCGGGAAAATCCTGCTCTACGCTTCGCACTACGACACAAAGGCGGGCATTCCGGATTTCGCCGGCGCGAACGATTCGGGCTCCAGCACGGGGCTGCTGCTGGAACTGGCGCGCGCCTTCGCGCAACAAGCTCCGCCGCCGCTCGAAATCCGCTTTGCCTTCTTCGACGGCGAGGAGTGCCTGGTGGAATACGGCCCGAACGACGGTTTCCACGGCAGCGAGCATCTGGCCCAGACCATGGCGGCGGACGGCAGCCTGTCCAATCTGGCGGCCGTGATCCTGCTGGACATGGTGGGCGACCGGGACCTGACCATCACCATCCCGCGCAACGGCACGCCGTGGCTGGCTGCGCTGGCGTTCGACGCGGCGCGGGCGGAAGGCGCGCGGGACCGCTTCCAGCTCTATCCGTACAACGTCGGCGACGACCACGTGGCGTTTTTCCGGCGCGGCGTGCCGGCGATCGACCTGATCGACTTCCAGTACGGCGGCGGGCCGGGCGAAAACAAATATTGGCACACCGCGGACGATTCGCTGGACAAGCTGTCGGCCGAAAGCCTCGCCACCGTCGGGCGCGTGGCGGCGCGGATGGCGGCGGGTGTGGCGCGCCGCGCCGCGGCGGAAAAATGAACCGGCCGGCCTGTTTTTGCTGGACAGCCCGCGGGCCCCGAGTCCAGCATTTTGCGGCATAGGAGAAGGAGTTCCCGATGTTCAATCCCCAAGCCGAAGCGATGCCCGTGGCGGAGCTGCGCCGGCTGCAAGGCCAGCGGCTGCGCGAGTTGGTCCAGCGCGCCTACGACCACGTGCCCTTCTACCGGGCGCGGATGCAGGAACAGGGCGTGCAGCCCGGGCAAATCCGCCACATCGAGGATGTCGGCAAGCTGCCGTTCACCACCAAGACCGATTTCCGCGACCAGTATCCGTTCGGGATGTTCGCGGTGCCGCACCGCGAAATCGTGCGCATCCACGCGAGTTCGGGCACTACGGGCAAGCCCACGGTGGTCGGCTACACGCGCAACGATATCGCCAACTGGGCGGAATGCGCCGCCCGGTCGCTGGCCTGCGGCGGGGCGACGGCGGAGGACACGGTGCAGATCGCCTACGGCTACGGGCTGTTCACGGGCGGCCTGGGCATGCACTACGGGGCCGAACGGCTCGGGGCGGCGGCGCTGCCG
>JAKLIL010000360.1 GCA_022709625.1 Verrucomicrobiota bacterium | reverse complement strand
GTCGCGGCTGCGGCCGCTGCGCTACGCGGGCGTCGAAATCATGGATTACGTCTCGCTGGCGGAGGAACTGGCCCAGGAAATTCCCCTGGCCCACATCAACGACGAATGGCTGATGACGGTGGCGCTGAACAGTTCGGTGGTGCAAATCCGGAAGGTCAAGCGGGCGTTCGACATCGCCGTGGCGCTGATCGGCCTGGTGCCCGGCCTGCCGCTGCTCGTGCTGGCCGGCCTGCTGGTCAAGCTGACCTCGCCGGGACCGGCGATCTACCGCCAGCGCCGCGTGGGGCTGGGCGGAAAACCCTACGTGCTTTTCAAGCTGCGCACGATGCGCGTCGACGCCGAAGCGCAAGGGGCCGTGTGGGCGCGCAAGCGGGACGCGCGCGTGACGCCCGTCGGCTACTACCTGCGCAAATGGCGCATCGACGAAATCCCCCAGTTGTTCAACGTCCTGAAAGGCGAGATGAGCCTCGTCGGCCCGCGTCCGGAACGTCCCGAGTTCACCGAGAAACTGGCGTCGTTCATTCCGTTCTACAACGAACGCCATCTGGTCCAGCCGGGCCTGACGGGATGGGCCCAAATCCGCTATCCCTACGGGGCCAGCTTCGAGGCGGCCGCCCGCAAGCTGCAATACGACCTGTACTACATCAAGAACATGGGTTTCCTGCTGGACTTGTCGATCCTGCTGCGGACGTTCAAGACCATTTTCGTGGGCCTGCGCCACGAAGACGACAGTTTCCTGCCCGCCGAAGACAAACTGGAGGAATTGCTCGAGGTCGCGGACCAGCCCCCGCCGCCTTGAGCGCGCCTCCGCCGGAGGACCAGCATGAGCATTGCCTGCGAGTTCGACTACGCCAAGCCGGCCACCCTGAAGGCCGCGCTCGGCATGCTGGCCGGTCCCGTCCGGGGCGGCGCCGCGCCGCTGGCCGGCGGCACCGATTTGGTCGCCTGGCTGCGCGACGGCGCCGTGAGTCCCGGATTGCTGGTGGATCTCAAGGGATTGGCGGAATTGCGCGGCATTCGGCTCAAAGCGAACAAGCTGTGGCTGGGGGCCAACGCCACCTTCGCGGAAATCCTGGAATCGCCCCTCGTGCGCCGGCATGCGCCGATCCTGGCGGAGGCCGCCGGCCTGGTGGCGTCCGTCGGCGTGCGCAATCGCGCCACGGTGGGGGGCAATATCTGTTCGGCCGTGCCCTGCTGCGACAGCGGGCCCGCGCTGCTGGTCTACGCAGCCGCCATCCACGTCGCCACTCGGCAAGGCACGAAAACCATCGCGGCCAACAAATGGTTCCTGGGCCCGCGCCGGACCGCGCTGGCCAAGGGCGGCATCGTCGCGGGGATATCCATTCCGATCGGCAGGCACGCCGGGGCATTCGCGAAGCTCAAGCGCTATCGCGGCGAGGATCTGGCGCAGGCCAGCGTGGCCGTGCGCGTGGATGCCCGCGGCATTTGGCGGGTGGCCTACGGTTCCGTGGCGCCGACGCCCATCCGCGGGCCCAAGGTCGAGCGCCTGCTGCGCGGCGGCAAGACGCCCCCCGCCGATCTGCGGCGGCAGGCGGCCGCGCTGGCCCAGACCGAAGTCGCGCCCATCACCGATATCCGCGGTTCCCTGGACTACCGCCGCCTGATGGTGGGCGTCATGCTCGACCGCGCCGTGCGGTTGGCGGCCGCGCGCCTCGCCGGCCGCGGCCCCGACTACGGCCTCAACATCCTCGAGGAGGACGCGCCATGAAAGACGTCTGCATCCGCGTGAACGGCGTCCTCCGCCGCGTGGCGGTCGCCCCCAACGAGACCCTGCTCGACGTCCTGCGCGCCAAACTGGGCGTCAAGACGCCCAAGGAAGGCTGCGGCCGCGGCGATTGCGGCGCCTGCACCGTCCTGCTGGACGGCAAGGTCGTGCGCAGTTGCCTCATCCTCGCCATCGAAGTCGACGGGCAATCCGTCACGACCTTGGAAGGCATCGGCCGGGACGGCCCGACGGCCTTGCAGAAGGCGTTTGTCCGCGCCAACGCGTTCCAGTGCGGGTTCTGCGCGCCGGGCGTGGTGCTGGCGGCGTCTGCGCTGCTGGCGGAGAACCCCGATCCCGCCGAGCACGAGGTGCGCGAAGCCCTCGCCGGCAATCTGTGCCGCTGCACCGGCTACGCGGCCATCGTGGACACCGTGCTGTCCGTCGCCAAGCAAAACCGCCGCAGATCCGCGGCTTCCCGCCAGAGGCGGCCATGAGCGCAACCCGCATTGTCGGTTCTTCCTCCGTCCGCGTGGACGGCCTGGCCAAGGTCACGGGCGCGGCCCAGTTCGTGGACGACTTGGATTTCGGTCCCGGGCTGCTGCATGCCGCGCTGGTGGAGAGCACCCACGCCCATGCGAAGCTCAGGAAAGTCGACGTGTCGGCCGCCGAAAAA
>JAKLIL010000036.1 GCA_022709625.1 Verrucomicrobiota bacterium | reverse complement strand
CAGTAGGGATCGCGGTAGGGCTCGGGGTGGGCATCGATCGCGAGCAGGCGGCCCTTGGGGCCGAAAGACGGTGGCGCGGCTAGATGGTCGGCGATTTCGTTGTCGTTGAAGAAAGAATTGTAGTGCCAGACCAGCAGGCCGGAGTTGGCGGGGCCGAAGCGCCAGCGGGCGTCGCCGAGGGCGCTGTCGTAGCCGCCGTTGGTGGCGGTGTTGCGCCACTGCAGGTAGTAGCACTGTTCATGGCGGGTGAAACCGTCGGAGCGGCTCCAGGGCGCATAGTAGGTCCACAGGCCGGGGTCGGTTTCCGCGTCGTCCTGCAGCAGGGTGGCCGCGCCGGAAACGACGTGGACGTCGTCGACGAAGACGCCGGCGCCCAGAATCGCGTAATCGGTGTAGTACTGGAAGGCCAGTTGGATGGATTGGCCGGCGAAGGCGGCGAGGCTGTTGGTATAGGTGCGCCAGGCGGGAAAGCTGAAGCTGGTGCCGCTGGAGGCGGCGAGGACGG
The DNA here is from genome assembly GCA_022709625.1 of Verrucomicrobiota bacterium. Taxonomy (GTDB): domain Bacteria; phylum Verrucomicrobiota; class Kiritimatiellia; order CAIQIC01; family Lenti-01; genus Lenti-01. Next base: position 10,628 of record JAKLIL010000036.1, on the reverse strand, counting down.
ACCAGTTGGTGCCGTTGTCGGCGGTGGCCAGCACGCGGAAGTAATCGTAGTTGGCTTCCGTGTCCCAGGCCGCGGCGTAGATCAGATCGGCGCCTGCTATCGGAATGGCGAGGGGGGCGGATTGAACCATGCTGCCGTTGACGTTGAACCCGGAGCCGCCATGCCAGCAATGCGCGCCGCGGGGCGCGACGGCCAACGAGGCGAGATAATCGGGCAGTTCGATCTTGGCGGCGCGGTACAGGTTCGAACCGCCGGGAAAGAAACTGGCCTGGCCAAGACGGACTTCGTGGACGGATGCGGGATCGGAGATCACGTATGGTTCGAGCCAGCCCCACTGGTCCAGATGCAGTGGATCGAGCGCGGGCGGTTCGAAGCCGATCGGGAAGCCGGTCCAGTCGTCGGCCATCAAGGTCCAGAAGCCGGCCGAGGTGTCCCCGTCCCCGTAGGCGTAAAGATCGTCGGCGCCGAGGTTGTGGGCGTATTCGTGAGCCAGGACGCCGATGCCGCAATTTTCGGGCATCATGATGTAGGCGGAGGCGTAGATTCCGGTAACGACCTGGTATTTGCCGGTGAGGGCAGAGGCGTGCGACCACAGGCCGCCTTCGCCGTAGGTCGTGCGGTTCAGCAGGATGGTGCTGTCTTCCTCGCCGTAGCCGGCGTGGATGATCCACAGGCGGTCGATGAGCGTGTCGCCATTCATGTCGTACCGGGCCCAATCGAAGGCGGGATAGGCGGTCTTGACGGCTTCGAGGGCATCGATGACCAGTTGGCGGGCGTTGCCGGCGCCCGGAATGGCGCCATGGTGGGCGGCGCGGGTGGCGCCCGAGCGCCGGCCGGGAATCTGGTCGGCGCCATAGTACCAGACGGAGTTGGTGACCTGCACCCAGCCGACCACGTCGCCGCCGATGTCGTAGCGGTTGGCGGAAAGATCCCGGTAGTAGTGGCGGACGGACTTGCCGGTGAAATCGGCCTCCACGCGCGAGGCGTCCACGCGCGAATAGCCGAACGTCCAGCCGTTGCCGAAGACCACGTTGCTGTAGTAGGCGGGCGTAAAATCGTGCGTCCAGATCAGTTCGCCGGAGACGTCGTCGGCGGACAGCGGCCGCGGAATCTGGTTGTGGCGGGGTCCGTCGTAGCGGCAGTTCGTGGGCGCGACGATGCCGTACTTGGCGGCGAAGAACGCGGAGGCCGCGGCGTTGGCGTAGTTGGTGCCGTCGTATTCCGTCTGCTCGCCGAGGCCGAACGGATCCCAGGTGGAAACGCCGGGCGTCCAGGTGAAGGCGTTGGTGCCGGCGAATTCGACCAGGATGACGAGGACGCGATCGGTGCCGGTCTTGGCCAGTTGGTCGATGCGGCGGCGGAGTTCGGCGGCGCGCGCGGCCTTTTTGGGGGCCAGCGGCGCGGGCTGCGCCGCGAGCCCGCGGAGTTCTTGCCGGAGGCGTTGTCGTTCGGCGATGCGCCGGACTTCGACGGGATTCGGCTGGTCGCGGCTCTCCTTGGCGACGGGGCCGCGGCCGTCGCCGTCGCGCGGCATGGTCGCCATGGCCCCGCCCGGACCCAGCACCAGGAGACCGCAGACCGCCGCCGACGCTACCCGGGCTTTCATGGCTGTCAGCCTAGAACCCGCCGCCGGGGGAAGCTAGAACAAAAGCGGCGTTCAAGCCGCAGGCGGGGCGGGAGGCGGGCGCCGGACGTATTTCCGGCCGGACCCCATCATGACGGCCAGCGGGGCCAGGGCGGGGATGTGGGAGAGGGCGATCTGGATGGCGGCGGCAATCGGCACCGCGAGCAGTGCGCCGACGATGCCCCAGAGCCAGCCCCAGAAAACGAGGAACAGGAGGATGACGACGGGCGAGAGATTGAGCCGGTCGCCGTAGATTTTCGGGGCGATGAAGTTACCCAAGGTCTGCTGGATGGCGAACAGGACGGCGGCGACGCCGACGGCGGGCCACGCGTTCGGCGCATGCTGCGCGAGGGCCATGAGCACCGGCGGGATGCTGGCGACGATCGAGCCGAGGGTGGGCACGAAGTTGAACAGGAAGGCCAGCAGGCCCCAGGTGAAGGCAAATTCCACGTTCATCCAGGCCAACGCGCCCCAGACGATCAGGCCGGTGACGAGGGAAACGACGAAAAGCGCGCCGAGATAGGCGCCGATTTGGCGGGAGATGGCGTTGGTGATGCCGATGAGGACGTCGGCGCGGTCCGGCAGCGCGGCGCGCAGCTTGTCGTTGGCGTACGGCTTGGCCAGCAGCATGAACACAAGGAAAATCACGACCAGCACGGCGTTGGTGATGAACGCGATGAAAAAGCGCGAGGTGCGCACGAGGATCGGGCCGATCTGCGGGGTGAGATCGAGGTCCTTCAGCACCCCGGCCGGCACGTTGAGTTCGGTGCCGTAATAGGCGTAGAGGGCGGACAATTTGGCTTGGTAGTCTGGAAACGCCTTGGCGAACGCCAGCAGCCGCTGGTGGATGACCAAGCCGGCGCCCCAGGCGGCGAGCAGCAGCAGCAGGACGATGCCGGCGACGGCCAGGGGCGCCGGCAAGCGCAGGCGCCGGACCATGAAATTCACTGCCGGGGCCAGCAGATAGCCAAGCAGCCACGCCATCAGCAGCGGAATGACCACGCCTTGGGCCGCCTTGAGCACCGCGCCGACCGCCACGACGGCCAGCACCGCCAGCGAGAGGGTGGTAGCGGAGATGCGCGGCGGTCGCAACGGCGGCAGGGGCGCGGCGGTCATGGCGCAATTCCCGGCAGCAGGGGATAGGCGGCCGCGTCCGCGGCGGGAAACGCCCAGGCCACGTAGAACGCGATGCAGGCGGGACCGCAAAGCATCCAGAGGACGGCCGCCAAGGCGAGATGCGGACCGTAGGGGATTTTGCTTTGCCATTCCTTTTTGCGGGCGGCGACGAGCGCGAGGCCCAGCAGCGTGCCCGAGAGGGAGGAGACGAACACGGAGAACAGCACCGCCCGCCAGCCAAGGCAGGCGCCGATGGCCCCGAGCAGTTTGACGTCGCCCAGGCCCATGGCGTCGCGTTTCAGGATGGCGCGGCCCACGGTGGCGACAAGCCACAGCAGGCCGTAGCCGAGGGCAAGGCCAATCAGGGATTGGATTAGCGCGGGGATGCGTCCGGTCTGGCCGTGCAGCGCGGGAAAAGCCAAGGCGAGCAGCGGGCCGGCGACCATGCCGCCCAGCGTGACGCGGTCGGGCAGGATGAGGTGGTCGAGATCCACGAAGGTGCCGAGGATCAGCGCCGCGGCGAAGAGCCAGTAGAGCGGGGTCTGGAGGGTCCAGCCGTGGATGAGCCAGATCGCCGCGAACAGGGCCCCCGTCAGGAGTTCGACGATGAAGTAGCGCGGCGAAATGGGCGCCCGGCAATGCCGGCATTGGCCGTTGAGCAGCAGCCACGACAGCAGCGGAACGTTGTCCCGGGGGGCGATGGGGTGTTGGCAGGCCGAACAATGCGAGCCGGGCCGGACGATCGATTCGTCCCGGGGGATGCGCCAGATGCAGACGTTGAGGAAGCTGCCGATGCACAGGCCGCCGAGGAAGACGAACGCGGAGACTAGGCCGAAGGCTTCCAAGGCAAACGGCATTAGCGGCTCCGGGACTTCAAGGCCCGTGCGAGGGCGGCGCGCATGGCGGCGAGGGGTGCGGCGCGACCGGTCCACAGGCGGAAGGACCGCGCGCCTTGGTGCAGCAGCATGCCGAGCCCGTTGGCCGTGCGCGCGCCGGCGGCCTTGGCTGCGGCCAGAAAGGGCGTGACGGGCGGATTGTAAATGAGATCGAAGACCAGTTGGCCTTTGCGGAACGATTCCGACGGAAGCAGCGTCGAATCGCCGGGCTTCATGCCGACCGGCGTGGCCTGGACGACGAGGTCGCACTCCCGCGCCGCCATGCGCGCGCGGTCGAGCGAGACGCCGGCGACGGGCAGGCCCGGCGCGGCCTTGCGCAGCGCCAGCAGCAGCCGGCGGCGGACGGCGAGATTGACGTCCGCAACAAGAATGGATTCGGCTCCCTCCATGGCGCAGGTCAGCGCCAGGGCGCGGCCGGCCCCGCCGCATCCGAGCAGCAGGATGCGCTTGCCGCGCGGCATGGCGTGGAAGGCTTCTTTCAGCGCGTCAAGGAATCCCGGCGCATCGGTGTTGTCGCCGAAAAGCGTGCCGTCGGGGCGGACAACCACCGTATTGACGGATTGCAGCAAGTGCGCGGTGTCCGAGAGCTTGCCTTTGGCGGCCAGGAAGCGATAGACGGCTTCCTTGTGGGGAATGGTGACATTGGCGCCGCCGCCGCCTTGCGCGCGCAGGTTTTCGAGCGTGCGGGGCATGTCGCCGGGGGCAACGTCGAGCAGGGCGTAGTTCGCCTCCAGGCCGAGGGCCTTGAACGCGGCGTTGTGCATGAAGGGGGAAAGCGAGTGGCCGACGGGATGGCCGAGGAGGAAGAACGGAACGGGTTTCCCTTTTTTCATGGCGCGGAAATAGTGGCGCATTTCAGGACACGGGAAAAGGGAAAAGCCATCCCGTTTAGCGATGTCCCTCCTGCAACAGTTTGGCCAAGGCTTTGCCGAGCGGATGGTCGGGGATTTGGAACGAGAGCATCCGTTCGCGCATGGCGATAAATCCGGCCGCGGTCAGCGTGCGCAGGTGCAGTTGCAGACAACACGGGGCCATGGGGTATTCGGCCAGCAACCGGGCCTGGGTTTTTGACAGTTGCATCAACGACCGGGCCAAGGCGATCCGGCGCTCGTGCGCCAGGCCGGCGGCGATGCTGGCCATGTCGGCGTCGCGTTCTGCAGGCCGGGATGCCAAGGCGGTTCGGATGGCCTTGAGCAGGGGGGCGGCGGTGGGCACTTGGGGATCGGGGATGGGCAAATAGACGACGGCGACGCCCTGCTTGGTCGGGCGGATCAGCCCGCGGGATTGGATGCGGCGCATTTCCTGGCTGGCGTAGGGCCTTCCGATGCCGAGCGCTTTCGCCAGAGCCGCAACGTTTTGGCCGGGACGGTCGTGCAATTGCCGCAGCAGTTTGATGCGGTTCGCGCCGGCCAAAACGCGGCAGGTGCGCCACAATGTGTGGTTCAAAGTTTGCATGGGCGCCTTGGATCGATCTGGCTTTGAACCTATACTAGTTGCAAATACTATAGCATTACGTCAACCGCGAAAACAGCGGGAAGATTTTTCGGATTGGCTGTAGCCAGCCGCAACGAGCCCGGGGGCTGTTGAGTCAAAGGTTGCGGGAACCCACTCATTTCCATCGAAAAAAACTATAGTAGTTGCAAATACTATAGGTTATGCAAGCTGAAAATAAGCGTGGGCGGGGCTATCGAGGGAGGAGGATGGCGACAAATTCGCCCTTGGCCGAATGGGTTTGGAAATGGGCGCGCAGTTCGGCCGGCGTGCCGAGGCGGGTTTCCTCGAACTTTTTCGTGAGTTCGCGGGCGAGAAACAGGTTGCGGTCCGCGCCAAGCTCCTGTTCGACTTCGTCGAGCAGTTTCAAAATACGGTGGGTGGATTCGTAGAACACGACGGGCGTGGCGAAATCCGCCAATTCCCCTAGCCGGCGGCGGCGGGCGGCGGTTTTTTGGTCGAGGAAGCCCTCGAACAGGAAGCCGCGGCTAGCGACGGCGCCGCAGAGGGCGACGGCGGCGGACAGTGCGCACGGGCCGGGAACCACGGTCACCGGCAGGCCGACGGCGCGAACGGCGAAAGCCGCGCGCGCCCCGGGGTCGGAGATGCCGGGCATGCCGGCATCGGCGACGAGGGCGAGGGCCTCGCCGGCGCGGATGCGGCGGAGAATCTCTTCCGCGCGGGCGCGCTCGTTGAACTTGTGGCAGGAGATCAACGGCGTGGAGATGCCGTAGCGGTCGAGGAGGATGCGGGTATGGCGGGTATCCTCGGCGAGGATATGCGTGACGCTGCGCAGGATGCGCAGGGCGCGCAGGGTGATGTCTTCCAGATTGCCGATCGGCGTGCCGACGAGATAGAGGCCGGGCGCGAGGGGTGGAGAAGCAACCGCCCCCGGCGTGGATGCAGACGCGGGGGCGGCGGGGGACTCCGGCATGGTTCCGGGTTTATTCGTTGGACTTTTCCACGAGGCGGATGGCGCGCGGCTTGGCGGCGTTCTTGAGCAACTGGTCGGATTCCGCCAGGTGCCGCTTCAGTTCCAGCAGCGTGGACTTGAACTCGTCGGTGACCGTCACGCCTTTGAGGGTGCCGTCCACGGCCTGCTGCAGCTTGAGGATGTTGTCGATGGAAGAAGCCAGGGCGGTCACGCGACCGAGCTGCGTGGCGACCTCGGTTTGGGCCTTGCCGAGCTGGGCGGCGGATTGCTCCTGCGCGGCGGCCAGCTTGGCGGACATGTCGCCTTGCGCCTTGGCGATCTGCGCGGCGGCCTCGCTTTGGGCCTTGGCGAGCTGGGCCGCGGCCTCCTGCTGGGCCTTGACCAGCTGCGCGGCGGCTTCCTGCTGCGATTTGGCGAATTGCGCCGCCGCCTGCTCCTGCGATTTGGCCAGTTGTTCGACGAACTTGGTTTGCGCGGCGGCCAGTGCGCCCGTGGATTCCGCGACGGATTTGGCGGCATTCTGCGCGAATTCGGCGCCGGCCGCGGCGGGGGTATCGTTGCCGATGCGGGCCAGCAGGTGGGAGTCCACGTAGCCGGCGATCTGCGAAGCCAACTGGAACCGGGCGATGGCAACCACGACGGCCAGCAGCATCAGGTCCGTACCCAAGGTCAGCAGTTCCTGGGGCGCGCTGAAGCCGGCGGAGGCGGAGAGCAGGACGAGCACCGCCGCGGTTTCGGCCGCGAGCACCAGCAGCGTGCGGAGCAACTGGCTATGTGCCATGGCGGCGACCTGCGGGCCGGATGCGCCGGCGGCCCAGGCGCCCAGCAGGCGGCGGAGCTGGCGCGTAAGCGGTGCGCAACCCTTCAGGACCGCCACCCGTTCGCGGGCCACGGAGCGGTCCGCGATTTCCACATCGTCGGGCAAGGGATTGCGCCCCAGGGCAAGCCGTTGCGCCAGCCAATCGACGGCGGAAAGACCGACGTAGGCGATCGCAATCCCGGTGGCGAGCAGGGCCGCCAGCAGCGAGGGCGTCCATTCGCCGCCGCCGTTGTAGCGCAAACCAAGCAGGGCGGCGCCAACGAGACCCAGGCCAATGATCCAATAGATGCCCGTGAACATGCCGTAGCATCCGCACTTCGCCTTGCGCTCTTCCATGGTCCACCGCCTTTCGCCAAGTTGACTGTGGCGAAACAGTATGCGGATTTAGCGATGGAATGTCAAAGCCCGATGCGCGTATATATATCCAGAATGAATCTTGGGTGGATCATAGGCGTGGCCGGCTTCTTGGCGTGCGGGGCGGCGGGGAGCGCGGAGTGGGTCGCCATTCCCCCGCACGCAACCCGGTCCGGCCCGGCGGGCGGCTTCGATCTGGCCCGCACCGAAACCACGGTGGGGGATTTCGTGGCCTTCCTCAACGCGGCGGGCGGCGGCGATTTCCCGCAAACGGCGCAGATCGCGCGCCGCGCCGCGGGGCAGTACGTGGTCCGGCGGGGGACGCGGGCGCAGGCCGTGGCCGAGGTCACGGCGACCGAGGCCGAAGCCTATTGCCGTTGGCGATCGCAGGCCGAAAGGCGGATCATCCGCCTGCCGACCGGGGCGGAATGGGAGGCCGCGGCCCGGGGCGGGGTGGATGGCGCGCCCTACCCGTGGGGCTGGGGTGGGGAGCCCCGGGAGTTGGCGCAATTCGATGCCGCCGGTCCCGCCCGGCGCGGAGGCCGGTTTCCGGCCAACGGGTTCGGCTTGTTCGATGTGGCGGGCAATCTCTACGAGTGGTGCGCCCCGGATCCGGCCCTCTCGCCGGGCCAGCGGGAAACCCGCGGCGGCAGCTGGGCCGAGCGCGATCCGGCGCGGCTGCGCGTGGACCGGCCCCAACCTTTTCCCGAACACTACCGCGGCCGAGACGTCGGCTTCCGGATCTTGCGGGAACCGTTGACAGAACAATGAAGTATAAATTGCGCCACGTGATGGAGTATGCGGCGTTGCGGAGCGTGTCGGGCTTGCTGGCGGCGTTGCCGCACCGGGCCGCGCTGGCGTTGGCCTGGGGGCCGGCGCGGTTGGCTTTCGCGCTAAACCGCAAGCTGCGCGCGCGGACCCGCCGCCGCCTGCGGCAGACGCTCGGTTCCGCGCGTTCGGACCGGGAACTCGACCGCATCGCCTGGCTGGCCTTCCGCAACCTGGTTTTCACCGCCGTGGAGGGCTTGCGCCTGCCGGCCATCCGGAAAGAATGGGTGGATCGGCACATGGTGCTGGGCTCCCTGAACGACCTGCAGGCGGAGTTGGCCACGCGGGGGGGCTTCATCGTGGCGGTGCCGCACATGGGCAACTGGGAATTGGCGGGCATCGCGCTGCACGCGCAGGGCGTGGAACTCATGACGCTGGCGCGGCGGCAGAAAAATCCGCTGACGGACGCCTGGATCAACCGGCTGCGCCGGAGCACGGGGGTGGAAGCCATCGACACGAAAACCCGCGCCATCGCCGACGTGGCCCGCAAGCTGCGCGAGGAACGCAAGGTCCTGGCGCTGCTGCCCGACGTGCGGGCGCGCGCCGGGGTGCCGGTGCGGTTTCTGGGCGCGGACATCCAGGTGCCCGGCGGGGCGGCCTATTACGCGCGGGCATCCGGCCTGGCGGTCTTCACCGGCGAAGTGACGCGGCACGGCTGGCTGCGCCACGGCTGGCGCATCACCGGCCGCATCGAATCCGATCCGGCGCTGGACGAAGAGGCGGACCGCCGCCGGATCATGCAGTACGCGCTGGACCGGTTCGCGGAATCGATCCAGGCCCGGCCGGAGGACTATTTCTGGTTCAACAAGCGCTGGGTGCTGGGCGAAGAGGCGCCGCCATGAGCGGCGAATCTCTGGGAATGGCCGTGCACGCGGCGCGGATGCGCCGGGCGCTGCAACTGGCCAAACGGGCCGCCGAGGCCGGCGAAGTGCCGGTGGGCGCCGTCGTCTTCAACGGCGGGGAACTCGCCGGCCAAGCCTGGAACCAGACCCGGACGCTGAACGATCCGACCGCGCACGCCGAAATCATCGCCATCACCCAGGCCGCCGCCGCCGCGGGCGATTGGCGCCTGACCGACAGCATCCTCTATGTGACGAAAGAACCGTGCCCCATGTGCGCGGGGGCCATCGTGCTCGCCCGGATTCCTCTCGTGGTCTGGGGCATGTCCGATCCCCTGCGGGGCGGTGCCGTTTCCCGGTTCCAAATCCTGCAAACGGCGGAGTTGAACCACCGCTCCGAAGTGCTTGCGGGCGTTCTTGAAGAAGAATGCAGCGCATTGATGAAGAATTTCTTCAAAAAAAGGCGTTTGGAGCACAAACACGACGATAATTTCGGATAAAAACGCGAATTTTTCCTAAAAATCGACAAAAACGGCCGTTTTTCATGAAATAACGGCGTTGATATTGAAAAACGAGGCCAAAAAGCGGCCATAACCGCCTTTTTGGCCTTTTTGACTCTCGGGTGGAGATTCCCGGCCAATGCCGAATCGTTTTACCTCCCGCGTTTTCCTCGCGGTTTCTATTGCTTCCAAAGATGGATTTCGATAGTTTACCCATATTAGTTTGAAAGAAATGCAATCCATGTCCGCAGAAACAAAAAACGACTTGCCGGAGAGCGTTCCGGTCGCCGCCAAGGAAACCTACGACGGATCCAAGATCCAGGTTCTGGAAGGACTGGAGGCGGTCCGGAAACGGCCGGCGATGTACATCGGCGACACCGCCCAGCGGGGGCTGCACCACTGCGTGTACGAGGTGGTGGACAACTCCATCGACGAGGCGCTGGCGGGCTATTGCACCCGGATCGAAGTGGATGTGGCGGCGGACGGCTCCGTCGCGGTGACGGACGACGGGCGCGGCATCCCGGTGGATCCGCATCCCAAGCTCAAGAAGCCGGCGGTGGAGGTGGCCCTGACCATGCTGCACGCGGGCGGCAAGTTCGACCACGGCAGCTACAAGGTGTCCGGCGGCCTTCACGGCGTGGGCGTGAGCTGCGTGAACGCCCTGAGCGAGTGGATGGAGGTCGAAGTGCGGCGCGAGGGCAAGATCTACCGCATGCGCTTCGAGCGCGGCGTCACCGTCTCGCCGCTGGAAGTGATCGGGTCGTGCGCCGACCGCGGCACCAAGGTGACGTGGTATCCCGACGACCAGATCTTCAGCACCATCGAGTTTTCCTGGGACATCCTCGCGGCGCGGCTGCGCGAACTGGCCTTCCTGAACAAGGGCATCGAAATCGTGTTTCGCCAGGAGCAGCAGGACGGCACGGTGCGCGCGGAGACCTTCCGCTACGACGGCGGCATCCGCGAATTCGTTCGGCACCTCAACAAGAACAAGGTCGTGCTGCATCCGGACCCGATCTATTTCGAGAAGGAGCAAGACGGCGTGGCGGTCGAAATCGCGCTGCAGTACAACGACGGCTACGCCGAAGCGGTGCTGACCTACGCGAACGACATCAACACCATCGAGGGCGGTACCCACCTCAGCGGCTTCCGCAGCGCGCTGACGCGCGTGGTGAACGGCTACGGGCGCGCGAACAAGCTGCTGAAGGACGAGGACGCGATGTCCGGCG
>JAKLIL010000359.1 GCA_022709625.1 Verrucomicrobiota bacterium | reverse complement strand
ACCGACACCTCCACCGCCGCGGTCTGGTTGGAAAACCCGCCGCCGGCAATCCAGCGCAAGGGAACGGTGGAATTGGTGACTTCGCCGGCATCGGCGTAGGACACCACCCGCAGCCACGGGGACGACAGGGCAATGCTGGCTTCCGCGGTGCCGCCAAAGCGGCCGACGTTGATCCGGCCGCCGTTGGGCGGCGGTTCGGCCGCGGCGTCCGACGCCGGATTGCCGGCGTCCAGCAGGGGCGAAGACACGGCGTCGGTCGTGCGCTGGCCGTTGGGCAAGGTGCGGCCCCGCGTTTCCTGGGTCTTCAAGTGGTAGTCGTAGCGGTCGGGATCGGCCAGTTGGGGATCGCCGGGCACGCCGTGGGCATCCTGGCCGCCGGACTGGAGCTGCCAGTCCGCCAGATTGTCGGCCATGGCGCCCGTGGCGCGGTTGGTGGCGACCCGCGTGCGGGCGCCGGCATGCAGGCCGTTGTAGTCCAGCGCCAGTCCGTTGGTCGCGACCCAGGAATACAAGGCCGCGGTTTCGGACGTGGAGGCCAGCACGCTGTTTTCGACGACGACCGCGCCCAGGGGCGACCCCAAATAGACGGCGTTGTTCGTTTGCTGCCAGAAGACGCAGTTGCGCAGGGCCACGTTGGTGACCTGCTGCACGTAGACGCCGACGCCCCCGCCGTGGGCCACGCAGCGCAGCAGTTCGACGTCCCGCAAGCCGACCTGCAGGTCGAAGGCGCGGCTGGCGGCGCCGCGCACCTCCACGCCTTCCAGCCGGACGTTCGCGGCGTTGGTCATGGCCACGCCGCGGACGGCGTTGACCACCGTCAAATTGCGCAGCACGACGTTGGACGCCCCTGCGGCGGCCGTGGGCCCGGGGAACACGAAGCCGAGATTCATGGGGCCGTCGACGCTGCCGAAGACAGAGCCGCCGGCCAGCCGGTTCGTGCTGCCGACGATCACGACGGGATCGGCCGGCGTGCCGGAATCCGCGGCCGACAGGACCACCGGCGAGGTGGGATAGAAGTAGTTCCCCGTGTCCACGTAGACGCGGGCGCCCGCGTCCAGGTCGTAGCGGTTCAGCAAGGCGGCCAGCGACGCCATGGGCGCGCCCGGACTCACGCCCATGTTGGCGTCGTTGCCGACCACCGTGCAATAGACGTCGTTGCTGGTCGAGTTGTCGTTGACGTAGAACGAAAACGATCCGTTCTGGTAGATGAAGTTGGTCGGCGTCTGGCTGGACACGGCGGGGCTGGCGCCGTCCAGGGTCACTTTCCACAGGGCCGTCAGCGAGGAGGTGTTGTCGGGGACCGGATCGACGTAGTTGTAGACGCCGTTGGTGGCCTTGACGCCGGCGACGAGGATTTCCCAACTGTCCCCGTTGTCGCGCGACAGCCAGACGGTCACCGTGCTGCCGGCGGAATAGTTGCCCCCGAGCCAGCGCAGCGCGGCGCCCGCCTGCGCGTTCAGGGTGCCGCCGTCCATGTAGCTGGCGGCTTGCAGCCAGGCGTTGGTGCGGGATTTGCTCGCCTCCGCCGTGCCGCCGTAGAGGCCCGCGTTCAGGCGGCTGCCGTTGGGCGGCGGTTCGCTCCCGACCGCCGCGGCCGGATCGCCCAGATCGATGGCCGGGGAATGGACCGCGTCGTTCGTCTGGAAGGCGCCCGTGGCGGGATTATAGCGTCCCATCAGGCTCTTGAGGTGGTAGTCCCCTCCCGGCGCGTCGGCAAACAGGGGGTCGGCATACAGGCTGTGCGTCCAGAACCCGGCGTTTTGGAACGCGGTGAAATTGGCGTAGCCCGCGCCCACCGCGGCGTTCCAGACGAGATTGTAGTCGCCAGGCACCCGCTGGTTGCCGAACAACACCTGCCCGTTGCCCAGGATGCTGTTGGAAATCGACAGGGAATTCGTCCGCGCCACGATGTTCGTGGAGCTGCCCCACATCGCGCCGTTGAGCCAGCGGTTGTTTTGCGCCGTCGCGCTGTCCGACAGGAAAGATTGCAGGGTGTTGTCGGCCGCCAGGCAGCGCTCGAACACGTGCTCCACGGCGGTTCCGGTCAAATAGGCCCCGACCCGGTTGCCCGTAAGCGCCACCTTGCGCAGCAGGGCGTTCGACGTTCCCGAACTCAACAAGCCGCGGTAACCGCCGGTCAAAACCAGATTTTCGATTTGCAGGTTGTTCGCTTCGGCAAGCGCCAGAACGTCCGCGCTGGTGTTGCCCCGGTTGAAGGTGGTTCCCTTGGCGCTGCCGAGGATGCGCACGGGATTGCCGGACTGGCCGGAATCGAACGCATCGATGGCCATGGTGGCATCGATGACGTAGTTCCCCGTATCCACGTAGACCGTGTCCCCGGCCTGCAGGGCGTAGGCGTCGAGGATCGCCTGCAGGTTCCGCTTGGGCGCGTTGGAGGCGA
>JAKLIL010000358.1 GCA_022709625.1 Verrucomicrobiota bacterium | reverse complement strand
CCCGCGTTGCCTGCCGCGAACACGATGGTGATCTGCTGGTTGCCGGCGACCGGCACGGCGGAACCGCTCGGCTGGGCGTCGCGCACCAGCGCGTCGTAGGCCTGCGCATCGGCGTCGTAGTCGCCGGCGGTGTCCGCCCCCCAGCTGTCGGAGCTGATCCGCGCCCCGTCGCGATAGGCCCGCGAAATCATGTCCTCGTAGTCCGGACTGGTAAAGTCGCTGGAATCGAAGATGACCGAGGAACCGAGCTTGACGAAGGGCGCGAGGCCGAGGCCGTAGCGGAATCCGGCGGAATCCTGATGGGGGAAGCCGGCGGTCCGGTCGTTGTAGCCGCCGATGACGTGGCCGTTGAGGGTGCCGTGCCCGTCGCAACCCTGGAGGGTACTGCCGCTGTTGGGAGTACCCTCCAGGCGGGCATAGACCACGCGGCTGGCCAGCCCGGTATTGCCGCTCGTGTAGAGCCCGAAATGGTTGGGCGTGCTGGTGCCATTGTCCAATCCCGAGTCGCAAACGTCCACCACGAGCCCCGACGCCGTGAATTGCGCCTGCGTGAAGCCCTTCGCGGCCAGCCACGCCAGATAGCCGGGCCCCGTGGGCCCGTTGCCGGCCAGCTGTCCCGCCGAGATCATGCCCTGGCGCTCGTCCAGCTTCTTCGGCAGCGCGTAGGGCGCGATCGAGATCACGTCGGGCCGCGCCGCCAGGGCCGCGACCTCCGCCGGGTCCAGGCGGACCACGATATTGCGGTAGTGGCGGAATTCGTTGTTTCGCTTCAGCGGTTCCTTGGCCAGGGCCGTCAGCAAAGCCACGGTCTCCGCATTCGCGCTCTTGTCCAACACCAATTGCACCGCGAACAGGTCGTCGGCCCCCAGCAACGCCCGGCGTGAGGCCGCGGCTTCGGGACGTGCGCGCGGATGGATCTTGTCGCTGGCCAAATAGGCGCCGGCCCATTTCAGATGGGTTGAGGTGCGGGTGCGGGCCGCTTTCAGCGCCGTTGCACCCCCATAGACCAAATAGGCATTTTCCGGAACGTAGTCCACGATTTGGCAGCCCGACTGTTCCAGTTGAGCCACCCATTCCGGCTGGATCGGCCCATCAAACTGCACCAGATGCAGGTAGCGGCCCGAAGCGGCCGCCGAAACCGCGCGGGCCGCGGACAGCTTGGCCGGCTGGCTCGTATCGATGGCGCCTGCATTGAGCAGGATGGACTGGGCTGGACTGTCCAAGAGACTTGCGCCAAGCACCGAGATCCCGATTAGACCAAGTTTACGAATCTTTTTCATGCGTCCATTCCGAGTGAAACTTTGTTAATAGACAATTAATCGAGCCGCTTGCAAAAGTCCGCCCGGTGGGGTCACCGGGCCTACATCCGGTGCAGCTCTGCACCAAAGGATACCGCCGATTGTAGGCCGCGTGACCTCACGCGGCGTTCTTGCCGACTTTTGCAAGCGGCTCAATCAATATACGATTCGCTTCATCCGACTCGCAAAGAAAATGCAGCATGGACAATAGACCGGTTTACCTGCCGAAGCCATGCGCCTAGACTGCCTTGGCCCCGCTTCGGTTCCTTGCCCGGCCAACAGAGCCACGCAACCGACAATCCCCAGATGGGACCTTTCTTATCCCTCTCCCCCGCGGACCGTTAGCGGCGGCCCGGCCGCCCTTGTACCCACGCCCGGATATCGGCCGTGGTCGCCCGCCATTTTTTCGCGTCCGTCCGCACGGCGACGAACGCCCCGAACAGGTCGAGGAAGATTTCCCGCCACTGTTCCAGGCCGTTCATCCGCTCTTGGAACCGGCTGACGGCGTCCAATCGTTCTTCCCCTTGCGGGAGTTTGAGGCCGCGCACGAGGAACTGGTCCGCTTCGAATCCGAACGACCACGTATTCCGTTCGTCCAGCGCGAACGTGATGCGGGCCTCCTTGAGTTTCTTCCCGCCCAGCAGGCAGGTTTTCGCCTCGATGCTGTTTTCCGGCGCGCCTTTTTTCAGGACGACGGCGTGGGCGCCGTTGCCCTCGTGCAAAAACGTCAACGGCCCTTCCAACAAAACGCCCAGTTCGCCCCCCTGCGCCAGCGCGATCCGGCCGTGCTGCGTTTCCGCCTTGAACCACAGCCAGGTCAGGAATTCGCGGCCCGGCGCGGGTTCCATCGCCGCGTCGTCCATGTCCGGCGAGAAGCAGGTGCCGGGCAGACCGCGCAAATCCGCGCGGTGCAACATGGCGCCCAGCGTTTCCGGCGTGGCGGGTTCGCCGCCGAAGCCGAGGGTGGCGGCCAGCGCCGCGCGGAACACGTCCAGCGGCGCCGTCGCCAGCGCCGCCACGTAGAGATGCCGCGCCCCGGGTTGATAGACGAACGGAATCGCCAGCAACTGCGGCGGCATGGCCGGCAGCAAGCGTTCCGTCACGGTCTGGCGGATTTC
>JAKLIL010000357.1 GCA_022709625.1 Verrucomicrobiota bacterium | reverse complement strand
GAACACCGCCGCGGCGCCCATGGCCCGCATCGCCGACCATCTCTGGCAGCGCGACCTGACGCTGCCGGCCGGCGCCGTCCAATTCAAGTTCGCCGCCGACAATGGCTGGAGCAACAACTGGGGCGGGATCTCCAATCCCGTCTACGTGGCGCCCGTCACCGCCCCCGTGGCCAAGTTGGGCGATAATCTGATCCTCACCAACCTCCCCGCCGGCACGTATCGCTTCCGCTTCGACGAAAAGCTCCTGCGCTTTACCGTGCGGGCCATCGGCACCGCCGACTCCGATCTCGACGGCATGCCCGACGATTGGGAAACCGCCCAGGGCCTCGATCCGCTCCGCAGCCGCGACGCCCTTGAAAATCCCGACGGGGATTTGTACGACAACCGCGGGGAATACCGCCGGGGCCTCGCGCCCGACGTTTGGAATCCCCCGTTGACCGACTACGCCGGCATGGCCGTCGCCGGCTCGTTCAACGTCTGGAACAACGCCCCCAACATGCGGCAGGCCACCAACGCCCACTACGCGTGGACCTTGGTCACCAACGTCGCGAGCCCGACCGGCATCGTGTTCAAGTTCGCCGCCAACGGCGCGTGGACCGACGACTGGGGCGACTGGGCCCAGCCTCACCGCGATTGGCCGCTGGCGTCCACCGCCGCACCCAAGGGCGGCGACATCGTCATCGCCCGCCCCATGCGCGGCAATTACCGCTTTGCGTTCAACGAACAGACCCTAGCCTACAGCCTCGCGCTCGAAGATCCGGATACGGACGGCGACCGCCTGCCCGACTGGTGGGAGCTGCAATACTTCGCCAGCATCACCGGCGCCGTCGCCGGCGCCAACGCCGACGACGATCCCTACCCCAACGAGGACGAGTATTTCCGCGGCAGCGATCCGCGCGTTTGGGATCCGCCGGCGGCGAACTACCGGACCATGGCCGTGGCCGGCAATTTCAACGGCTGGAACACCACCTCGAACATGGCGCTGGTCGATCACCACGTCTGGCGCCACGTCCGCGTCTTCACCAACGCGACCGGGCTCGCCTTCAAGTTCGCCGCCAACGGCACCTGGACCACGAACTGGGGCCACAGCACCACCTCGGCGCTGCCCCTGCAAGGCGTCGCCATCCCCGGCGGCGCCGACATTGCCCTGGCCGGCACGATCCACGGCGCGGTGGCGTTCACGTTCAACGACCAGACCCTCGCCTACGCGGTCGCCTACGAGAAGCCCCCCGTCGTGCTGAACCTGCCCGTGGACGCCGCGGCCGGCGGGCAATTCGTCGTGCGCTGGAACAGCACGAACGGACAAACGTTCAACGTGCGCCGCGGCACCAATCTGCTCGGCGGGTCGGCTTTCTCCAATTTGGCGAACGCGCTGCCCGCCACGCCCCCGTTCAATACCTACACCGACGCCGCGCCCCCCGCGGCTGCCGGGTTCTACCAAATCCAAGTCGCGCCCTAGCCCGCCTCAGCCCGGGATTTTCGCGGCCCATTTGCGGGCGTGGGCGAAGACCGCTTGGTTTTGGCGCACCACGGTATCCTTGCCGGCAAAATTCTGCGCGATGGCTTCCAGATAGACTTTCTCGGGCAGGCCGAGTCCACCCAGCGCGGCCAGCACGCCCAGCATGGCGACGTTCGCGGCGCGGGGCGCGCCGCCGGCCGTCGCGAGTTCGAGGGCCGGCACCGCCAGCGCGCGGTCGCCGGCCGGGACGGGAAAATCGCCGATGGCGGCGTTGTAGAGCAGCAGGCCGCCGGGCTTCACTTCGCCAACGAACTTTTCGAGCGACGGCCGGTTCATCGCCACCAGGACGTCCGCCTCATGGACCACCGGCGTACCGATCGGGCGGCCGGAAACCACGACGGCGCAGTTGGCGGTCCCGCCGCGCTGCTCGGGGCCGTAGGACGGATACCACGAGACGAATTTGCCGGCGCCGCATGCCGCGCGCGCCAGGATCACGCCCATGCTGAGGACGCCCTGCCCGCCGAAGCCGGCCATTTTCACGTTCGCCGTCGGCGCGGCCGGATCGAGCTGCGCGTCGGGAGCGCGGTCCACGTCCAGATGGAGCAATTTGTCCAGGGTCTCCTTGCGGTAGTCGCTCTCGGACCGCACCATGGGCGCGGCGGTCGCGGTTTCGTCTCGGAAGGTGCCGAGGGGAAATTCCTTCTCCATCTGCTCCGCGACGAAGCGCGTGGCCTCCGCCACGTTCAGCTTCTGGTTGGTGGGGCACGCCATCAGCACTTCGACGAAGGCGTAGCCCTTGCCGTCGCGCTGCACGGCGAGGGCTTTGCGGATCGCTTGCCGGGCCTGGCGCAGCTTGGCGACGTCGGAAAACGACACGCGGGCGACGAACACCGGCGCCTTGAGCTGGCTGATCAGCTCGGCCATGTGCAGGGGATAGCCCGCTTGCTCGGCCGCACGGCCGCCCGGCGAGGTTTCCGTC
>JAKLIL010000356.1 GCA_022709625.1 Verrucomicrobiota bacterium | reverse complement strand
CGCTTCGTCGTCTTCGTTGACGACGCGCTGCCCAACGAAACCGTCCGCGTCCGGCTCTACAAAAAGAAGAAGAATTTCGCCTTCGGCCGCGCCGTGGAAATCCTGGAACCCGCGCCCGAGCGCATCCCGTCCGACTGTCCGTGGACCGGCGACTGCGGCGGCTGCACCTTCCGCTTCTGCGCCTATCCCGCGCAACTCCGCTTCAAAAAAGAGGTTCTCGCCGAATCGTTGCATGGCGTCCCCGGCGCGCCGGAAGCCCTGTGCGACCTCGTGCCCGCCGAACAAACGCAGGACTACCGCAACAAGATGGTCTTCACCTTCGGTACCACCCCCGCCGGAGAACTGCGTCTCGGCCTCCATCGCCGCGGCAGCTTCATGCACATCATCCCCGCCGACCAATGCCGGCTGCAATCCGCGGCTTCGCGCGAGATCGTCCGCCGCGTGCGGGACCTTGCCGCGGACATGAACGTTCCCGCCTTCCATGAACTCAAAAAGACGCCGGGCCTGCGCACCCTGACCGTCCGTGAAGCCCGCGGCACCGGCCAGCGCATGGTCGAACTCGTTTCCACCACCGCCTATCCCGACTTCCCCAAGCGCTTGCTGGCCGCCCTCCACGATTTGGTCGATGTCCTGTATTTTTCCATCGACACCAATATCTACGGCTCGGCCCGGCCAGAAAAGCGCACGATTTTGAAAGGAACCGACGCCATCGAGGAAACCCTCAACGGCCTGCGCTTCCGAATCGGTCCGGACACCTTTTTCCAAAGCAATACCGCCCAGGCCGCCAATCTCTTCGCCCGCGTGCGCGAACTCGCGACGCTCCGCGGCCGACCCGCCGTCGCCCTGGATTTGTTTGCCGGCACGGGACCCATTGCCCTCCATCTCGCCGCCGTCGCCGACCGCGTCGTCGGCGTCGAAAACTGGGAACCCTCCGTGCTGGTGGCCCGCGAAAACCTTGCCCTGAACGACATCGCCAACGTCGACATGCTGGCCGCCGACGTCAACAAAGCCCCCCCGTCCGGCCTTCCGGACAAGGTCGATCTCGTGGTCGTCGATCCGCCCCGCCCCGGCCTCGCGCCCGAAGCCATTGCGTGGATCCTGCAGCGCGCGCCCGCGACCATCGTCTACGTCTCCTGCAATCCCGCCACCCTTGCGCGCGATCTCAAGCTGTTCCTCCAATCCCCATACCGCCTCGAGCGCCTCGAACCTTTCGACCTCTTTCCCCACACCTTCCATCTGGAAACCCTGGCCCTGCTCCACCGGGGCGAAGCGGGTTGACAATCCCCGCCGATTCTCCCAGATTGATCGCGCAATCGGCCGCTCCCGGCACCAGATTTCCCGTGGAACGCGCCACCTGGCTCGTGACACCTGACCAACAGCATGGTTTCTCCGCTCCCGCGCACGGGGACTGCGCCCCAACGCGCCGTTGTCCGCTGGCCGCCGGCACGCTCGGCTACTTCGGCTTGGTTTTCATTGTCGCGCTCTGCTACGCCGCCCTGCGTTTCACCTACAACTTCACCGTCGGCTCGACCTGGCAGGAAATCTACGACTTGGCCATTGCCGTGCCCTTTGGCAACCGCATCCTCGTTCCCGTCCTGTCTCGGCCGCTGGCGTGGGCCGGGTGGTCGCTCTATCGCACCTACCAGTTTTGGGAAGTGGTCTCCGCCTGCCTCCTGATGTGGGGTTTGGCGCGCGTATTCCGGCTGTTCGTGGAAGACCGCTGGGCCCGGCTGCTGTCCATCGGGATCGCGTATGCGCTGGTCATGGTGTTTTTGCTCTTCAACAGCCTGTCGTTTCTCTATCCGTGGGACACCCCCGCCATGGCCTTCGTGGTCTGGGGCTTGTACTTCCTCCTGCGGGGGAATTGGGCCGCCACCGTTTTCCTGCTGCTGGCGGCCACCCTCAACCGGGAATCGGCGATCCTCGTTCCCCTTTTGTTCGCGGTGTTGTACGCGGATCGCCTGCCCTGGAAGCGTTTCGTCCTCCTGCTGCTGGCCTTGGCCGGCAGCTATGGCCTCGCCCGGTATGCCGTCAACCTCACCACGGCGGACAACATTGGCGCCGGGCAGTTCCGCCAAATGTCCCTCGTGGAAGACGGAACCTGGCGGGTGAACAACAACGTCGCGTGGTTGATGTTGGAGAAGAAAAACCTTCTCGTGTTGCTGGCGACGCTGGCGGGCTTGCCCGCGGCTTTTTTGGCGCTGTTTCGCTGGATTCCCCGCCACCTGCGGCGCATCGGTCCGGTGGCGCTGGCCTATTTCGCCATGCTGTTTTTCATCGGCAACGTGGAGGAATCACGCATCTACGGGGAGATCACCTGCCTGCTCTATGTCGCGGTCGCCGTCGGCGGCTACCGGTTCCTGACGGACCGGGAGTGTGCCGAAACCGGTTGCCTGTACCGCCGCCTGCCGCCCACCGCGTTGGCCACGCCGGCCCGCCATTTGCTTGCGTGG
>JAKLIL010000355.1 GCA_022709625.1 Verrucomicrobiota bacterium | reverse complement strand
ATCGGCCATTTGCGCCGGCTTGCCCCGCCGCTGCTCGTTCCGATGCACTGCACGGGGCCAAGGGCCGCCGCCGCGCTCTGGACCGCCTTCCCCGCCGCCTGCCGCCCCGGCGGCGCCGGCGCCGTCTTCGATTTCTGAAAAAGGAAAACCCATGGATCAACATCCCCAACCCGACTGCGACAAAAGCTCCTGCGCCTCGTGTGGCTCGCGCACTTCCTGCAGCGGCATCCCCGAAGCCCCGCCGCGCGCGGAAACCGTGTCGGAAGACCAGAAGCTCCGGCAGCGACTGGGCAAAATCCGCCGCAAAATTATGGTGATGTCCGGCAAGGGCGGCGTCGGTAAAAGCACGGTTGCGACGAATCTGGCCGTGCACCTGATGCTGGCGGGCCGGCGCGTCGGCCTGCTCGACGTCGACATCCACGGCCCCAGCATTCCCCAAATGCTGCATCTGGACGGCGCCCGCGTGGTCGGCGACGGCAAAGCGCTGCTGCCGCTCGAATATTCGGGTCTCAAGGTCATGTCCATCGGCTTCCTGCTGCCGAATGCCGACGACGCGGTCATCTGGCGCGGGCCGATGAAAATGACGGTCATCCGCCAGTTCCTGCAGGACGTGGCCTGGGGCGACTTGGATTGCCTGGTCGTGGATCTGCCGCCCGGCACCGGCGACGAGCCGCTCTCCGTCTGCCAGTTGGCGGCGCCCGTGGACGGCGCGGTCATCGTCACGACCCCCCAGCAGGTCTCCACGGCCGACGTCCGCCGCTCCATCCGCTTCTGCCAGAAGTTGGACATCCCCGTGCTGGGCGTCGTGGAAAACATGAGCGGCTTCGTCTGCCCCAAGTGCGGCGAAACCACCTATATTTTCAAAACCGGCGGCGGTGAAAAAATGGCCGACGAAATGGGTGTGCCGTTCTTCGGCCGGGTGCCGCTCGATCCGCGCATCGGCCTGGCCAGCGACGACGGCGTGCCCTTCATCTGCAACCAGGCCCCCGCCGAATCCGTCGCCACCTTCGACCGCATCGCCGCATCCATCCAAGCCCTGTAGAAAACACAAAAGGAGACCCCAACATGAAAATCGCCATTCCGATTGTCGACGGCCAACTCTGCGCGCATTTCGGCCATTGCGCGCACTTCGCACTGGTCGACGTGGACGAAAAGAACAAAAAGATCGCCGCCACCAAACTCGTCGAGCCCCCGCCGCACGAGCCCGGCGTACTGCCCAAATGGCTGCACGAACAGGGCGCAAACATCATCCTGGCCGGCGGCATGGGCACCCGCGCGCAGGATCTGTTTAAACAAAATGGCATCCAAGTCGTCGTCGGCTGTCCGCCCGCCCCGCCCGAAACCCTCGTCGGCGCCTTTCTGTCCGGCGAACTGGTCACCGGCGACAACGCCTGCGACCACTGAAACGATTTCCGGACCGCGGCGGCGTTAACTTGTTTAAAACAAGTTAACGGCCGGCGGGGAGTTGACAACGGCCGGTTATGAGCATATGTTCATTATAGAAAAGACGGCGCCAGCCGGCGCCGGAATCAAAGAGGAGAAAGAAAATGCCAAGAGGAGATAGAACGGGACCCATGGGCGCGGGGCCGCTGACGGGCCGCGCGGCCGGGTATTGCGCGGGCTTCGCCGCGCCGGGATACGCGAACTTCGGCGGTGGCCGGGGACGCGGCATGGGCTACGGCCGCGGCGGCGGCGGGTTTGGCCGGGGCTTCGGCCGCGGCGGGATCGGACCGGCGGTCCCTGCCGTCGCCCCCACGGGCGACCAGGAACTCGCCGTGCTCAAGCAGCAGTCCCAGCAGCTTCAGGCGGATATGGAATTGATCCAGAGCCGCATCCGCGAACTGGAAGCCAAGCCGGAAAAATCCTAGCCGGCTCCAGCCAGCAAGGGGCCGGACGGATATCGTCCGGCCGGCCTCTTTTCCCCGTATCATGGCGACCTTTCGCTATGTTTTCGGCCCGGTGCCGTCGCGGCGCTTCGGCCGGTCGCTTGGCGTGGACCTCACGCCGCTCAAGACGTGCAGCTTCAACTGCCTTTTCTGCCAGCTCGGTCCCACGCCGCACCCCACCTTGGAACGCCGCGACTACGTGCCAATCCCAGCCGTGCAGGAGGAGATTCTCCGCTGGCGCGACGCGGGCGGCAAGGCGGACTATGCCACCCTATCCGGTTCGGGAGAACCCACCCTGCACACGGGTTTTGGCGGAATTCTTCGCTTCCTGAAGACCGAACTCCCCTGCCCGGCCGTCCTGCTGTCCAACGGCAGCCTGTTCCATCTGCCCGAGGTCCGCCAGGCCGCCGGCGAAGCGGACATCGTGAAACTGTCGTTGAGCGCCTGGGACGGCGCATCGTTCCGGCGCGTGAACCGCCCCCACCCCGATTTGGATTTTGCTCGGCACCTCGAAGGCATGCGGGCCTTCCGGCAAACCTATGCCGGCCAAATCTGGCTGGAGGTTTTTCTCGTG
>JAKLIL010000354.1 GCA_022709625.1 Verrucomicrobiota bacterium | reverse complement strand
TCCCAAACCCCCGCGGATCCGGGTGGTCAAGGTGGCCGCGCCCCACGACCCGCAGGATTTCACGTATACCGGCGACTTGGCCCGGTCGTTCAGTCTGGACGACGACGACGATCCGACCCTGCCCAACGCGCGCTGGTTCGGTCCGCTCGAACCCGGGAGCTACAAGTTGGCGGAGTCCGCGGAATCCGGCTGGGACTTGGAGCGGCTGGCCGTCGTGGATCCCGACGGCGGCAGCACGGTGGATTTGGCGAACCGGAGCTGCCTGCTCGATCTGGACGACGGGGAAACCGTCACGGCGGTTTTCAACAACGTCAAGCGGGGCCGCATTGCGGTGGTCAAGGACAGCGTGCCGAACAACCCGCAGGACTTCGAGTTCGCCGGCGATTTGGGCTCGTTCTATCTAGACGACGACGCGGATCCGAAGCTTGGCCACGCGATGCTGTTTACCAATTTGCCGCCCGGCAAATATCGCGTGGCGGAGCGGGCCGTGTCCGGCTGGAATCTCACGGCGCTGGTCGTCGACGATCCCGACGGCGGCAGTTCGGTGGACATGGCCGCCGGCGAAGCGCTGTTGGAATTGGATCCCGGAGAAGACGTTGTGGCGCGGTTCGTGAACCATTCGCAGTCCAACGACGCGCCCGTGGCGGACGCCGGCGGACCGTATTTCGCGCTCGAGGGGAGCGGTGTCGTGCTGGACGCCTCGGCCTCCGGCGATCCGGACGCCCCCTATGGCGACGCCATCGCGCGCTATGAATGGGATTTGGACAACGACGGGACGTTCGAAACGAAACCCACTCCGGAAAACGAGCCGCGGCTGGAACTCGACGGGCCCGCGCTGGCGGCTTTCGGACTGGACGATGGTCCCGCCCTCCGGCCGATCCGGTTGCGCGTGACCGACGGCTTGGGTGCCAGCGATACGAACGACACCTTGATTGAACTGCTCAACGTGCGGCCGCGGGCGACGGATCTCGTCATCACGCCCGGAGTCCCGGAAAACGCCAGCGCCGTGCTGGCCGGCCACGTCGTGGATCCCGGCAACGACACCTTTCAACTCCAACTGGACTGGGGGGACGGCACGATCCAAGCCGTCGATCCGGCCAGCCCGCCCCCCGGAGCGACCTTCGATCCCGCCACGCGGGCATTCACGGTGGCACACGTCTACCTGGACGACGGGCCCGCGCCCGGCAACGGCCTGCCCCTCGATTTGATGCGGGTCGCAGGCGTCGTCGCCGACGATGACGGCGGCATGTCCGCGATCTCCGGCGCTTCCGCGCCGTGGGTGGCCAACGACGACAACGCCACCGGCTGGACGGTGACGCAGCAGATCCACGCCGGCGAACCGATCGGGCAAACCTTCCAGGCTGTCTCGGACAACCGCCTAGCCACCGTTTCCATGTACCTGGCCGACATGAACGCCGAAATCGCGCCCGGCGACCACTCGGTGGAATTTCTGCTCTACGAGGGGATCGGCACGGGCGGACTGCCGTTGGGCCGCCGGATCTGCACGAATCTGGAGGACGGCTTCGTGGGCTGGATCGCGGTCGATTTCGACACCGTGACGCTGCAGCCGGGCGCGACCTACACGATCGCCTTGGAAAACGACACCGCGCGCTGGGGCCGCGTGGCCAGCGGCAACCAGTACGCCGGCGGCACCGCGATCTACGGGGGGACGGCCAGTTCCACCGCCGACAGCCTGTTTCGCGTGGACTGGCAGGCGGCCAGCGAGGCGCCGCAACTGGCCAACGGCGACAACGCCACCGGCTGGACGGTGACCCAGCAAATCCAGGCCGGCGAACCGATCGGGCAAACCTTCAAGGCGATCGCCGGCACACGGCTGGACACGATCTCGGCGTACGTGGCGGACATGAACGCGGAAACGGCGCCGGGGGACCATGCGGTGACCTTGTCCCTGTACGAAGGCTTCGGCGCCAGCGGCCAACGGCTGGGCAGCCGGGAGTGCACGAATCTGGTGGATGGTTTCACGGGCTGGGTTGCGGCGGATTTCAGCGCGGTGACCCTGCAGGCGGGCGCGACCTACACGATCGCCTTGGAGAACGACACCGCGCGTTGGGGCCGCGTGGCCGGCGGCAACCAGTACGCCGGCGGCACCGCGATCTACGCGGGGGCGGCCAGTCCCACCGTCGATAGCCTTTTCCGCGTGGTTTGGCAAGCGGCCGGCGGCCCGCCGCAACTGGCCAACGACGAGAATGCCACCGGCTGGACGGTGACCCAGCAGATCCAGGCCGGCGCGCCGATCGGGCAAACCTTCACGGCGATTTCGGGCAACCGGCTGGCCACGATCGCGGCGTATGTCGCGGACATGAATGCCGCCACGGCGCCGATCGACCATACCCTCTCCTTCGAACTTTACGAAGGCGCGGGCACCGGCGGCCGGCTCCTGGGCCGGCGCGACTGCGCGGATTTGGTGGACGGCTTTGCCGGGTGGGTCGAGGTCGATTTCGGCGAGGTGACGCTGAG
>JAKLIL010000353.1 GCA_022709625.1 Verrucomicrobiota bacterium | reverse complement strand
AACAGCTCGCCCTTGCGCATCCCGCTGCTGGCGCTGTCGCCCACGGCGGTGATCATCAGCCCGCCGTCTTCCCGCGGTTCCCCCACGAACACGCGAACGCGGCTCGTGCCGATTTCCAGCGCGACGATCGGTTCCAGGTTCATCTCGGTTTCCTTCGTTCGGGCCGGCGCGGAACGTCCCGGCCGGCGTGCCTCAATTGGTTTGGACGGATTCGGTCCAGTTCGCCGGCCGGCCCACGTAGTTGCGATCCACCGTCATGTCGTAGACGGCCAAATCCAGACCCCGCTTGCGCGCTTCGGCGCGCATCGCGCGCAGCTTGTCCAGCCGGTCCGCCAACCGGTCGCGCGCCAGCAGCACCGTCTCGCCGCTCGTCAGGCCCACGGCCAGCCGCTCTTCCTCGCCCAGATCGATCGAGGCCACGGCCAACTCCGGCCGCAGGCCCTCGTGGTTGCACAGTTCCAGCAGCGTCAGCGCGTCCGTCAGCATTGGATCCTGCACGACGTCGCCCGGACGCAGGCCCTTGTCGCGCACGCCGACGACGACCGGCAAGCTGGCCCGCACCGAACTCGGTCCCAGCACGTGGCCCGTGGCATCCACCGCCAGCGGCGCGCCCGACCGCGGCCACCCCAGCCGCGCCACCGCCACCCGCTCGGCCACTTCGACGACCAGCGTATCCGGCAGCCGCCGCCCCACCTGCGCATTCGCGATCACCGGCACCGCCAGCAAGGCGGCACGGATTTTTTCGGGCCGCACGGCCAACAGGTTCAGGCCGGCCCGAACGCCCGCGTATTCCTCGATATGCTTGGCGTCCAGACCGCCGTCCGTCGTCACTTCGATGCGGCGGATCCGGAAAAAATCGTTTTCGGAAAACAACTCGCGCCACGCCGCGCGGCCGCCGAAATACAGCCCCGCGCCCAGCGCCGGCAGGCCGACCAGTACGAGCAAGAGGATGCCCAGACGCTGCCGCCGCACCCGGCGCCGTTCCGCCGCCGGCGCCGCCGCCCGCAACGCCCGGTTCCGGGGACGGTTTCCCCGTCGCGCCTCTTTTCCGCCAAACGCCAAAACCCACCTCGTCTTTCCGACCCAATCGTTGTTGTCCGTACTATGCCATACCGCCCCACCCCGCAAAACACTTTTTGCGGGTCGGCGACGGGGATATCGATCCGCCGCATCCGGCAACCGCGGGACGGCGCGGCCGATCCGGACCAACGGCGCCCGCGCCCGGGCGGATCAAAACGCGGCAGCGACTTCCTGGGCCTTGGCAATAGCCGCGGCGGTACTGGCCGCCGCCTTTTCGCCTCCGGAGCCCTGCCCCGGCGCCCGCAGTTCGGTCACGTCGGTGATGCCGATGAATCCCAACTGGGTCTTGAGCATCGGCGCCAGGGTGTCGAGGGACGCCATGGCGCCTTCGTACACGCCGCCGCTGGCGATACAGAGCACCGCCTTCTTGCCGGACACCAGGCCCAGCGGCCCCGTCGCTGTATACTTGAAGGTCTTGCCCGCCACCAAGATGGTGTCCATGAACGCCTTGAGCATCGGCGGCCCGTTGAAATTCCACATCGGCGTGGCAATCACCAGCAAGTCCGCCGCGAGGAACTGGTCGAGGATTTCCTTTTGGCGGGCGCGCTTGCGCTCGGTTTCCTTGTCCGCCGGCGCCGCCCCGAAAAAGGCCGGCAACAGCTTGGCGTCCAGCAAGGGAATTTCGTCGCGATAGAGATCGATCGTCGTGAAAGCCGCCTCCGGCCGCTTCCGCTTCAGGGCCGCCGTGAAGGCCTGCTCGATCCGCAGGCTGGCCGATTGCTCGACCGGTTTCGGATTCGCCAATACTCTCAATACTTTCATCGCTTCTCCTGGGGTTGTGGTGGTTATGCCAAATCCAAAATCCGCTCGCAGAGATCCGGAAAACTCCAGCCGTGCCGCTGGGCCGCATCCGGCAGCAGGCTGACTTCGGTCAGGCCCGGAATGTTGTTCAGTTCCAGCACGAACAAACGGCCGTCGTCGCGCAGGCGGACGTCCACCCGCCCCATCCCCGCACAACCCAGCGCGCGGAACAGCGCCAGCGCCGCCGCCCGGCAAGCCTCGGCCGTGGCGGCCGGAATATCCGCGAGCAGATGGGCGGACACGCCCTTCGTGTATTTGGCGCGATAGTCGAAAAAGCCGTCCGGGGCGACGATCTCGAGCACGGGCAGCACGACGTCGCCCACCACGCCCACCGTCAACTCGCGGCCCGGAATGAACTCCTCCACCAGCGCGAGGTCGTCGTAGGCCAACGCCGTCGCCAGCGCCTCGGGCCAATCCTCCTCGGCGTGGACGCGCGCCACGCCAACGCTCGATCCCTGCCGGACCGGCTTGATCACCACCGGCAGCGGGAGCGTGCGGTTCTGGCCCTGGCGCAGAAACTCGTGCGGCGGCGTGGGAATCCCCGCCGCCACCATGATCGGCTTACTCAGCGACTTGTCGAACGCCCGCCGGCTGGCTTCCGGGCTCGAG
>JAKLIL010000352.1 GCA_022709625.1 Verrucomicrobiota bacterium | reverse complement strand
CGGTAGCGCCGGTCGACCGGATCGAAGATTTCGCGCAGGCAGTCCGGGCAGGTCGCCAAATCCGGGAGAATGCCCGCCACCCGCGCGCCGTCGGTCTCCGCGCTGGCCCGGATTTCGAAACCGGCCGGAACGTCCGCCGGGAGGCCTTCTTCCACGCTCGCGACGTCCGCCGCCGCGGGCAGGCGCCCCGGCAGTTCCGCGCGGAACCGCGCGATGGCCTGTGCCGGTCCCGCCAGCGCCACTTCGGCGCCCGCGGCATCGTTGCGCACCCAGCCGCGCAGGCCCAGCTCATGCGCCAAGCGGAAGACCGTCGGACGGAATCCGACGCCCTGCACCTTTCCGCGCATCCGCAGCAAAATGGAAACGGCCTCCGGCATGGCGACGAATCTACGCTCTTCCAACGCTCCGGTCGAGTTCCGGGCAGCCCCCTCTTCCGCCATCTCTCCGCTTGCGTTTTGAAGCGGCGCGCCGCATCCTTCCGCCATGATTCCAAACGCTCCGCTCCCGCTGGGTTTGCTGGTCGTCGCGTCCTATCTGCTGGGAGCCATCCCCTGCGGCCTGCTCATCGCGCGCCTCAAGGGCGTCGACCTGCGCCAGACCGGCTCGGGCAACATCGGGGCCACGAACGTCTATCGCTGCGTAGGCAAGGGCTGGGGCTTCGCGGCCTTCGCGCTCGACGCGCTGAAAGGCTTCGCGCCGGCGTTTTTCTTCCCGCGCCTGGTCGCCGCCGCCCCGGGGTGGCTCGGACTCGCGTGCGGCGCGGCGGCCATTGCGGGCCACAACTGGCCGGTTTGGCTGGGTTTCAAGGGCGGCAAAGGCGTCAGCACCAGCGCGGGCATGCTGCTGGGGGTGGCGCCGGCTGCAGCGGGCATCGGCTTCGCCGTGTTCGCCGCCGCCGTGGCGGCGACGCGGTTCGTGTCGGTCGGTTCGATGCTCGCGGCCATCGCGGTCCCGGCCGCGGGCTTCTGGCTCTACTGGCCGGAGAACAAGGTGCTGGCGGGCGCGCTGGTGCTCATGGGGGCGCTGGTCGTCGTCAAGCACCGCGCCAACGTCCGCCGGCTGCTGGCCGGCACCGAGCCGCGCATCTTCGGCCAGAAATAGTTTTCCACGCCATGGAAAACCGGCCGCCTACGGCAGGCCCACCCACACGCGATAGGTGCGCTGCGCGGCCAGCGGCGTGCCGCTGGTGGCGGCCGTGCCGTCGTCGAGGAAGACATGGCTCGCCGCGGCGGAGAGGTTGGTCCACGCGCCGCCGTTCTGGAAGGCATGCCACGCGACGGACGCCGCCTTCAGCGAATCGTCGGTGAACTCGATGCGGTAGACGCGGTTCGAGGCGGTCCGGCAAACGATTTGCCGCTTGGTTTGCAAATCGACGACCTGCATGTCCGTCAGCAGGAAGTCGTCGTTCGGGTTGGTCGGATCGGTGTTGGCGACGTATTCGCGGTAGGCGGCCGGGCCGGCCGAGACGTAGTCGTCGAAATAGGTCCGCTCCCACACGTCGGGGATGCCGTTGGCGTTCGAATCCGTCGGCACGACGATGCCCATCCAGGCGTTGGTGGCGGCCGCGCCGGCCGTGGCGGAAAATTCGACGCCGTTGGTGCGGCCGACCCAGGCGGAATCCGCCACCACGTAGCTGAACTGGCCGGCGGAGAAGGCCATGCCGGGCTGGGCGCCGACCAGGTTCGTCGTCGCGCCGGCCACGGGCTGGCCGTTGGTGTCGGCCACGGCGACCGCGAACTGGGCGAGTTCCTTGTACGGGACGACGATGGGACCGGGCGGCGCGAATTGGATCGCCAGTTGCGGCGCGGGCGCGCCAACCGCTTCGATCTTGAGATACTGGACGATGGCGCCGTCGTCGTAGATGCGGCGGCCGCCCTGGTCGGAATCGAAGCTGACCCAGATGCCGTCGCGGTGCAGTTCCGCACCGCTCTTCGGCGCGGACCACAGGGGCGTCTCGGCGCTGCTCGCGGCGAGATTGCGCACGTTGTAGAACGCGCTGGGGCTGTTGCTGAGGCCCAGCAGGTCCCAGCAGGCGGTTAGGTCGTAGACATCGTTGTTGCCGGCGTGGTCGCCCACGTTGACGAACAGCGCGAAGGCCAGCACCGCGTCCTGGCCGTTCCGCACCGCGCCGGGCGCTTCGACCTTGGCCACGGCGAAAATCTTGCCGTTGTCGTAGGTGCCCGGGTTCTTGCGGCCGAGGAAATACTGGTTGCCGCTGCGCAGCGCGGGGCTGTTGAGGCGCGCCCAGTTGAGCCGGCCGTACCACTGCGCCATCGGCCGCGACCATTCCGCACTCGGCGGTTCGTCCCAGACCAGGAGCTGGTTCCACTGTCCGAAATGCGCCACCCATTTGCCCATGTTCAGCTCGAACTTGGCGAAGCCGGTGAAGCGGTCGCCCGGCACGACGTCGCCCGCCACCTTGCCGGTCTTGTCCGCCGTGCAGGCGACGATGCCCTGCTCCTGGCCGTAGAACGACATGGGCAGGCCCATCAGGGC
>JAKLIL010000351.1 GCA_022709625.1 Verrucomicrobiota bacterium | reverse complement strand
TTCTTCCGGATTGTCCGAATATCGCTCGGTTGCATCGATCTTCGTCGCCGGCACGTTTGTTACGTAACCGGCACGACGATTCGGTCGAAGTTCCTGTCCCTAGGCGGACTGCACTCCACCGGCCGATCTGCCGCAGGGTCCAAATCAGCGGATGTTGCCGACGCTGTTTTTCGCCGTGTCGTGTCTGGTTCTGTAATAAGCGAAGCACAACCCTTTGTTGATCGCCACGGGGACGATGAGCGCGGCAGGACTGCCGGTGAAGGGCTCGGAACCCGGTCCGGAAAACTGGAAAGCGAAATTCGCCTTACCGGCACCACCGCCGCCGCCTCCGAAGTCAACTCGGCTGGCGGTCTTGTTGGAGCGGCTCGAGTTGTGATCCTGAGCTTTCGTTCCGCCTCCGCCCGTTCGCCCAAACCCTTTGGCGTCGTTGAAGAACTTGACGGTGCCTTTGGCACGGCTGGCGCCTTGAGCCAGGGCGCCGCCCGCCGCGTGCAGGCCGGCATTTACTTTTTCGCCGAACGTCGAGCCCTGGGTCTGTTTAGGCACGGTCACGTTCATGGAGATGCGGTTGGGCATGCCGCCGTTGATTCCTCCACTTATGGCATACGATGCCGATGCCGCGCCGCCCCCGCCCCCGCCGAGGGTTGAGACGCTGGACACGGCGGCGGAAATAACGGCACCTCCCGGCAGCGCGCCGCCGAGCATCCGGTTGTGGAACGGGGTGTGGCGTCCGCCTTCCTCCTTTTTCAGGGTGTGAGGATTATTGTCCGAATAGGCGCGGCCTTTCTGATCGAACACGTGCGGAAAAGCGTAGGTGCGGGACAACGTGCTGCCGGTGTTGGGATCGAGGTAGCCGCCGTTCCAATAGAGACCTGTTTCCCCGTCCCACTCCAAGCCGTGGAAGAGCTGCAGCACACCGGTCAGCGAACTCGACGCGCCGGGGCGCGGGTTGCCGTTGGCATCGAGGAAGCTGGGCGCGCCGTAGTCGTCGTAGTCGAACCGCTCGACGACATGGCCCTCAGCGTCGGTAAGCGCAAGCAGACTGCCTTGGTCGTCGCAGTGGGGATACAACACCTCACCGCCACCGGTGATGGTCAGGCCGACGTAGTTCGCGAATAGGCTGGTGTCGAACGTGTTAGCGACGCCTTTGTACTCCATGTACACGCTGGTGTCGAACGTGTAGGGAGTGTTCGCGATGCGGCCTTTCTGATCGAAGACGTGCGGGAACACGTACGTCCGCTGCACCGCGCCGCCGCCGTCCTCCTCCTCGATAACCTGGCCGTCCGCATAGAGGTAGCGGTTGGTCAGCACCGGCACCGCGGGCCGGCCGGCATACAGCACCTTGGCGATCCGGCGACCCAGAGCGTCGTAGGCGTAAACCGCCACCGGCCCGTCGGCGTTTTGCACGGCTACCAGCCGGTCGGCATAGTCGTAGATGAACGCAGTCGTCACCGGTCCGACGGCGCCGGCTGCTACGGTCTGATCCAGGTTGCCGTTCTCATCGTACTGCCGCGCGTCGAACGGCGTCTCCGTGTATTGGTCAACCTGGAAGTCGCCAGGGACCGGCAACGCCGGATCGAGCCGGTAGGCGTTGGTGACGCCGTCGAGGATGACGGACAGGCGGTTGCCCATCGCGTCGAAGACATACTCCGTGGTGCGGGCCATCTGTGGGGGGGTGGCTTGGACGGACGCCACGACGCGGTCCAGCGAGTCGTAGACGAACTCCTGCCAGTTGGTCGGCCCGCCCGGCATGAATGGCTCTGTCAACGCGCGCAGCGTCTTGTTCTGGTTGCGGTCATAGGCGAATGTGCGTTCGTCCACAACCGGCCCCGCGCCGCCGCCAGCGGCATGGCGCACGTGCCTGATCTGTCCCCAGCCGAAATCGCCCGGCGGATTGGTGGCGCCGACAAACCCACCGTAGGTGTACTCGGTCTGGATCCCGTTGGCGCGGGTGACGCGCGCGACGCACGGCCCGATGTAAGCCAGAGCGCCGCCGCCATCGGCGGCCTGGCCTGCCTGCGCCCGCGTGCCAAAGGTCAAGGGCCGGTCCAGGGCATCGTAACTGTATTCCACGAGACGCCCGGAGGGATACGTCTGCGCGAGCGCCAAACCGTGCGCGTCGAACGTCCGCGTGTACTCCCTGGGGTTGAAGCCCAATGTCGGCGAGGCCGTGCCTTCGCGCACGCACCGCCCCAGCGAGTCGTAGACGCGGGTGACTTCCGTGTGGTTGTTCTGCGCGCGAACGAGGCGCGAGAGCCCATCGTACTGATACAACTCGACGGTGGTGTCGGCGGCGACGCCCGGTCCAGGCGTGATGCTCTTCTGTATGCAGCGGTTCAACGCGTCGTAGGCAAAGGCGATCTCCGTGCCGCTGGCGTCGCGAGTCCAGACCAGGTTGCCGTGAACGTCATAGGTGTTGGTCACGGAGGTGCCATCGGCCAAGGTGGTGCGCACGAGGCGATCCAGCGCGTCGTAGGCATACGCGGTGGTGTTCGTGTT
>JAKLIL010000350.1 GCA_022709625.1 Verrucomicrobiota bacterium | reverse complement strand
TTGCGCGCCCTGCTGCGCGGCAAGTACCGCCCGGCCGCCCCTCTCGCCGCGCCGTCGGGCGCCGTTGCGCCGCCGCCCCGGCCGGGCGACGAAGTGGAATTGGCCGTGCTGCTCGGCACGCGCGGCGATCCGGAACTGGCCGGATTCGTTCGCCGCTGGTTGCCCTACGGATTGATCGCGGACTCCGCCTGCCGCGCCGTCGTCCAGGCGTTGGCGGAGGAAGAGCCCGATCTGATGGCCGCGCTGGACGAGGCCGGCGAGGAAAGCAAGACGCTGGCCGCGCAGGTGGTCAACGCTCCGCAGAAGATAGTCGGAACCGAGGAGGAACTCGGCGCCGCCAAGGCCGCCCAGGACCTAGTTCTCTGCATCTGGCGGCGGCATCTGGAAGCCAAGCGGGCGGACTTGGGCCAGCGCCTGCGCATGCTCGGGGGCGAAGAACGCAAAACCGTCCTGCAGGAATTCGCGCAGCTGCTGCTGGACCTGAAGCAACTCCAGGGCGGCTGGGAACAGGCCCAGCCGATTCTCGAAATCCACCTGCGGCAGTTCGACGGGCGCTAGCTTCCATCCAATAATGACGTAGCCGTCTCAAAAGGGGATTGTGGGGAAGCATTGTAGGGGCGCAGCTTGCTGCGACCGGTTGGGCACCAGGTCCGAGCAAGCTCGGCCCCTACGAGAGCAGGGAATGGTTGCGGCAAAACGGAAATGTTCTAGCGCCACTCGTGCTTCGGATATTTCCGGCGCAGTTCCTGCTTGATGCGCGGGTAGTGGTCGCGCCAGAAGCCCGGCAAATCCTTGGTGATCTGCACCGGGCGCTGGCTGGGGGCGAGGACGTGGATCACCAGCGGCACGCGGTCCGCCGCCAGCGCGGGCAGCGCTTCGACGCCGAACAATTCCTGGATGCGCACGGCCACGTAGGGTTCCGCTGCGCCGTCGTACTGCACTTTCGCGTCGCGGCCGTTGGCCAGCGTCACGCGCTCCGGCGCGTGTTTCTCCACCAGCGCCTGCTGGGCGGGCGACAAGAGGGCTTTCACCGCGGGCAGCACGGGGCGGTCCTTGATTTCCTTGTAGGCTACCGCCCCGTGGCAGAGTTGCTGGACGAGCAGTTCCCGCGCCGCCTCGTCGTAGGCGGGGAGTTGCCATTCGGGCCAGGCTTTGGCCAGCAGGTTGACGCGCGCGATCCACTGGTCCACGGCGCGGTCCCATTGCCGCAGCGCGCATTCGCCGGAGAGCACGGCCGCGGCCAGCAAGCGCGCGGCGTCTTCCGCCGGCGGCGGATCGAGCGGACGCGCCGCCAGCGCCAAGTCCCGAAAGACGGTTTCGCGGCGGGCCACGGCGCGCTTGGCGACCGCATCCCAAGCGACGGCGATGCGTTCGGAAAAATCGGCGGGGTACAGTTCGCGCAACCATTCCTCCCGGATGGCCGTGGCCTGCGTCAGGAGGACGTTGATTTTGCCGTCGCCGCGGCCGATTTCGTGGATTTCGTTGGCGACGAGCAATTCGGCTTCGTCGGCGACGGATTCGCGGGCCAGTTCGCCGCGGCGCTTGTGGACGAGGTCGCAGCGCAGCGTGCCGCGGTCGAGGCGCCGCGCCACCTGGTCGGAAAAACCGGCCAGCACGCATTTGGCGATGTCCGCGTCCTCAGGCGGGTTGGATTCGATGGGCAGTTTCTGGGATTCGGCGATGCGCAGGAAATGATCCCGCAGCGGCCCGACCTGGCGCGCGGCGGCGGCATGGATGCCCAGGCGGCGGCAGCGGTCGAGGTCGAAGCGGTTTTGGCGCGCGTAGTTCCACGCGCGCATGAGCACGAGCAGGTCGGAGCCGTCCGCTCCCAGTAGGTCGCGGCGCTGCTCGTCCGCGGCTTTGCCCGCGCGGCGGACCAAAAGCGGCCGGCCCTGGGCGATGGCGGCAATGAGCGCCACGGCGCGCACGGCATCGCGTTCGCCGGCGGCGATCAACATGCGCGCGTAGCGCGGATGGACGGGAAACGACAGCATGCGCCGGCCCAGCGGCGTGGGAGCGCCGGCGGCGTCCAACGCGCCAAGATCCTGCAAAAGCGCCAGCGCGCGTTCGAGCGCCCGGGGTTCGGGCGGCTCCAGCCACGGCCAGGCCGCCACGTCGCCCACGCCCAGCGCCTTCAGGGTCAGGACGATTTCCGCCGGATCCACGCGTTTGATCTCGGGTAGGTCGTGGGCGGCGCGGCCGGCGTGTTCCTGTTCGGTCCACAGGCGCACAACATGGCCGGGCGCGGTGCGGCCGGCGCGGCCGGCGCGCTGGTCGGCCGAGGCTCGGGAGATGTTTTCGATCAGCAGCGTGTCGATGCCCCGCCATGGGTCGAAGCGCGCCACGCGCGCCAAGCCCGAATCGATCACCAGCCGGATGCCGTCGATCGTCAGCGAGGTTTCGGCGACATTGGTGGCCACGACGATCTTTTTCCGGTCGTAGCGGGCCACGGCGGCGTCCTGGTCCTGCAGCGGCAGTTCGCCATGCAGGGGCAGGATCAGCGTGCCCTT
>JAKLIL010000035.1 GCA_022709625.1 Verrucomicrobiota bacterium | reverse complement strand
CGCCGGTGCGCTCCAGCACGCCGACCACCGTGAAGGCGTGCCGTTCGGGGTTCACCTGGCCGCTCGGGACGATGGAGGCGTAGAACGTGTCGCCAACCTTGCGCTGCTCGTACTGGGCCACTTCGTAGCCCATGACGATCTCGTTGGTGGCCTCCGGCGCGAACCACCGCCCGCCGTCGTAGCCGGGCCCTTGCTTGAGTTTCAGCCACGGCTTCATGCTCCGGAAGCTGCCGGATTCCACGCCCGTCAGGATCGTAAACGACGAGGCCGCGGGCGCACCGTCGAGGGAATATCCCTGCTTTTCGGCGATGCCGATGAAGATGGGGGTGATGGCTTCGATGTCGGGGTCCGTGCGGATTTTGTCGTGGGCCGCCTCGGGCAGGTAGAGCAGGCCCGTGCCGCCCTTGAGCATCAGCGTCGCCGCCTCGTAGGGGCAGCCCTTGGCCATGACCATGACCTGGAAACCGAGTTGCTCGATGCTGCCGGCGATGGCCTGCCGGTAGCCGAGGTTGAAGCCGCCGAGGCTCACCGCCACGGCCACGGCCAGCCCCACGCCGCCGGCCGTCAGCGCGGTCCGCACCGGACGACGGGTTAGGTTCCTCCAGGCCAAGGCGGAATAGGTCATGGCGCGCTTTCCGGACCGAAGGCGATGCGCGTGCCGATGAACTGGTGCCCCGCGCCCATCGGAATCCATTCGCCTTCGACCTCCGCCGTCTCGCCGACGTGCTGCGGCAGTTTCTCGAAGTAGTCGCCCAGTTCGACGCGGATCGAGCGGCCTTGGGCGTCGCGCAGGAACAGCCAGCAGCCGGCGGCCGGGCATTGGCGTTCAATCTCGCCTTGCACCCGCACCGGTTGGCGCCGGAACGCTTCCGGAGTTTCCAGCAACTGCGCGATCGCCACCCGCGGCGCATCCGTGAACGGCGGACCGAAACGTTGGGCCTTTTTCCCGCAACCGCCGGCGAACGCCATGGCAAGCAGGGTCGCCAGAAAAAAGGCAGGGACGCCGCGCCGCCGGCGTCCGCATGTTTTAGGGACCCAGAAGCCCGGACGGCACGGCGTGCCGTCCCTACCTGCGAAATCCAGATTGGTCTTCATGGTTTGGCTTCCTTTCCCTTCCTGGCTTCGACCGCCCTCTCGTAGAACGGCTCGTGGCGACGGTCGAACGCGAACACATCGAGCAGGACGAGATTCTTGCGCACCCCGCGCAGCGTGGCCTGCCAGTCCGGAACCGCGTCCGGCGGCAGGTCCGCGGGCGGCGCCAGCCGGCCGACGCGGTCGGCGGCGCTGCTGGGCTCGGCTGCGGCGTAGTAATCGTGCTTGTAGAAATCCGCCAGCGACAGCCCCGCGAACTGCCCCGTGGCGGCAGGTCCGCGCAGCGCGGCCCCGCCGGGACTTTCCAGCCGCTGGTAGAACATGCGCCGGATGGCCGCCGTATCCGCATCCACGGCCAGAAAGACCTGAATAACGCCGCCGCGCCCCGGCACGTTCACGCCGTGCACGTAGCCGATTTTCTCTTCGCCCTTGAAAACGGAATACAGCGTGTAGGGCACGTCGAAGGCCTCGTAGACCGGATCGAGGTCGCCGCCGACGCGTTCGCGCAGCGCCAGGTAGGCCTCGCGGCCGTCCGGCAGCTTGCCCAGCTCCCGAACGTCTTCGCGGTAGGAGGTCATCTCGGCAAAAAGGGATTTCAAGTCGCTCGCCGGATTGCCCAGGGTGCAACCGATGGCCCCGAAGGCGGCGGGAACCGCCAGAAGCGCCAGGAAGAATCCCAACGAGCGGTTTGCGTGCCTGTTCATGCGTTCCTCACCAATACCGGTAGTATTGCGCCGTCAGCAGGGTGTCTTCGTTGGCATCCGGCGTCTGGATTTGCCGTTCCACTCCCAGCGCGATCCAATGCAACGCGGCGTTGCCGACGTCGTTCCGGACATAGCGCGTCAAAACCAAGCTCGCCCGTTGGTCGATTTCATCTGCCGGGGCGTCCGCCTCGAGTTCGCGCTCGAAATAGAAGTATTGCGCGGCCACGCCCCAACGCCGGCGGGGTTCCAGCCAATCCGCCTGCGCGAGGCCCGACCAGACCGGCTCCGTATCGTCTTCGCCAATGGCCCCCTCTCCCGTCAGCGTGAACGGGCCGATGCCCGTGTCTACGCGCTTGCGCAGGTCAACTCCAGCACGCCAGGTCGAAATCGGCTCCTTCGTGCCGGCATGCGGATCGAGGCGTTCGCCGTAGGCCGCGCTCACGCCGCCTTCCAGACCGTGCGCAAACAGCATGTCGTTGCCGAGACCAAGCCGGCCAACGCCCAGTCCACTTTGGCCGTCCAGTTCCTGGTCCGGCCCCGTGCCAAACACGTAGCCGGCCATGTAGTCCAATCCTCCGGCGGCATTGCCGAAGGCCGTGGCCTGCCAGTCGCGCTCGGTGCCGAACACGCGGTCGTTGGAAAGCTGGAGCAGCGTCCCGTGCGTGTCGGTCTGGGCGTTCAATCCGAAGGGGAGATAGAACCGGCCGAGGCGCAGGTTGAACCGGCCGGGCGCGCCCAGCAGATTGTAGAATTCGGCATAGGCGTTGTGGGTTTCGTATTCCCAGCGGGCAGCATCCATGGCCATCGGATCGGCCGCCGTATCCAGCGCGTGGTGGCGATACGTCATCCGTCCCTGGTAGTCGATCGACGCCACGGTTTTCGTTGCCGTGGCAAAGCGTTTCTGGACTTCGAATCCCGCCGAGAAACGCGAATAGAGATCGTGGCTGTCCTGGACATCCTCTCGGCCACCCGTTTCCAGCCAATCGATTTCCTTTCGGAAAAGCAGATTGTCCAGCCATCCGGGCCCGGGCCGAACGGCGGCGGATTCCGGCACGGCTGGCTCCACGCCGGCAAACGGATCTTGCGCCAAGGCCTCGGCGGAGGCCATCAGCAGGACCAGGCTGGCGGGGATGCGGTTCACTCCACTTTCGGGGCGGCCGGCGTCTTCTCCAGCTCGACGCCCACGGCCTGCAGCTGGGTGACGTACTTGTCCGGATCGGCTGTGACTGCGGCCTGGCAGCCCTTGCAGCAGACGTAGACGCGATAGCCCGCGGCATCGACGTACAGGTCCGGATTCACGGGACTGCCCTGCATCACGGGGCAGGTCGTTTGCGGCTGGCCGACCGCGAACACGAAGGCCGCGGAAGCCAGCAGGGCGAGGGTCGTTAGGGTCTTTTTCATGGTATTTCCTTTTGGTTGGTCCAGGGTTCTCAATATTGCTTCTTCATCACGCGCAGCAATTCCTCCAGTTTGGCGCCGGCCTCCTGCGGCGTTCCGGACGCGCAGGCATCGCGCACGCAATGACCCATGTGCTTGCGCAGAATCTGCAGTTCGACGGCCCGCAAGGCGGATCGGGCGGCTTGGATTTGGGTGACGATGTCGATACAATATTTACCCTCTTCCACCATCCGGCGAACGCCTTGAACTTGGCCGGCGATGCGACTGATTCGCCCAAGCGTTTCCTCGTGGGAGATGATTGGATTCGTCGTTTTCATGCCGCCAAAATACCCCATTAGGGTATTTATTCAAGTTAGACTATCGAAATAATAATAAATATAATATATCAAATTGATATTGTCATGGTTATGCTTATTTGAAAAATGGAGACCGACCGGATTGACGAGAATTATATGTGAACCGGTAGCGGGGCAGACAACGGGATTGCCGGAGCCGGTTGGTCCGGTGCGCTTCCGAGCGGAAAGATCTCAGGCGTTGCCGCGGGCGCTCAACGGCACGTAGGCGCGGCGGGGGGCCACGCTTTTGTAGGCGGGGCGGATGATTTTGCCGCCGTTGGCGAGTTCCTCGAGGCGGTGCGCGCTCCAGCCGGCGATGCGGGCCATGGCGAAGATCGGCGTGAACAGCTCCGGCGGAATCTCCAGCAGCCGGTAGAGGAAGCCCGAGTAGAAATCCACGTTGGCGCTGACGCCTTTGTACATCTTGCGCGCGTGGCCGATGATGGCCGGCGCCAGCCGCTCGACGCGTTCGTACAAGGCCATCTCCTCGGCCAGGCCCTTTTCCGCGGCGAGCTGCGCAACCTGCCCGCGCAGGACGATTGTGCGCGGGTCGGAGGTGGCATACACCGCGTGCCCGATGCCGTAGATCAGGCCGGCGCGGTCGAAGGCCTCCTTCTTCAGCAGGCGCTGCAGATAGTCCGCGATTTGCCGTTCGTCGGCCCAATCCCGCACCTCGCGTTTCAGGTCTTCGAACATCTGCACGACTTTCAGGTTGGCGCCGCCGTGGCGCGGGCCCTTGAGCGAGCCCATGGCGGCGGCGATGGCCGAATAGGTGTCGGTGCCGCTCGACGTCACCACGTGGGTGGTGAACGACGAGTTGTTGCCGCCGCCGTGTTCGGCGTGCAGCACCAGCGCCAGGTCGAGCAGCTGCGCCTCCAGCGGCGTGTAGCGGCTGTCGTGCCGCAGCATGTGCAGGAAGTTTTCCGCGGCGGACAGCTCCGGCCGCGGCGCGTGGATCACGAGGCTCTTGCCGCCATAGCGGTAGGCCGAGGCTTGGTAGCCGTAGGCCGCCAGCAGGGGGAACGTCGCGATCAGGCGCAGGCTTTGGCGCACGACGTTCGGGATCGATACGTCCTCGGCGCGGTCGTCGAGCACGTAGAGCGCCAGGATGGACTGGGCCATCGCGTTCATGATGTCGCGGCTGGAGAGCTTCAGCAGGGAATCGTGGACGAAATCGTCCGGCAGCGCGCGGAACGCGCCCAGCAACTCGCGGAAGTCCGCCAGATCCCCGCGGCTGGGCAATTCTCCGGATAAAAGCAGGTAGCAGGTTTCCTCGAAGCCCGGCCGGCCGTCGCCCAGAAAACCCGCGACGATCTCCTCGATGTCCATGCCGCGGTAGATCAGGCGCCCCGGACCGGTGGGGTCGCCCTCGGGATGCGCCTGGACGTCGCCGATCTGCGTCAGCCCGGCCAACACGCCCTTGCCGTTGAGGTCGCGCAGGCCGCGTTTCACGTCGTATTGCGCGTACAGCGCGGAATCCACCTGGCTGCTGGCCGAGGCCATGGCGCTGAGCCGCTCGATCCATTCGCCCTCGTTCCTGTTCATCGCGCACGCTCCTTTCGGGCCATCATTCCTGCGCAAGGCTACCAGCCAAGCGCCGAACCGAAAACCCCAAAAACCAAATCCCGCTCTTTTTTCTCCTCGGTCACGGAACCGGCTGGATGCGGAAGAACCGGCGCGCCGCGTCGCGCGGAAGCGTCAGCGTATTGGTGCCGCGCCCCGGCGGCAGCAGTTGCACGCGGTTGGTCCACAGCGCGACGTCAGCCAGATCAGGTGCATGGACCAGTTCGCAGGCAACGCCGTCGGGCAACCAGTAGTCGAGCCAGGCCGAGGCGGACGAGCCGCTGCTCCCCATGGCGCACCACGGTTTCATCCCGTCGGTCATTTCGGCGAAGTGCGCGAGAAAGGCCGCCGCGATGCCCCGGTGCGGCAGGAACTGCACGTTTTCGTCGTTGGCGGAGGTCGATTCCAGCGCGCCCCAGGTCCAGTTGGCGGACCCATGGATCACCAACGGATTCGCGCCGCGGGGATCGAGCACCATGTACTTGGCGTGGACCAAATCGGAACTCCCGTTGTCGTGCCGGCTGTGCGCGGCGTCGTAGTAGGCGTTGAACGGCACCACGCGGTTGCGCGTGGCGTAGTTCGTCGGCGCCAGCAGGTCGGAATAGACGCTGTCGGCCAGATCGCGGTCGCTTTTCGGGACCGTGCCGTGCACCACCACGCCCCGGTCGCAGGCGCGGGCCAGCGCGGCCACGACGGCCGACCGGGTCAGCAGGTTCAGCCCGAAAAAGATTTCCTCCTGGGCCGCGTCGATTGCGGCGACGATGTCCGTAAGCGCGTTGGTTCCGCCGTAGCGCCCGTCGGAATACGGGGCAAAGCGCACCCAGCCGTCCCGGTCCATGCCTGCGAGGCGGAAGCGCGCGCCGTCGGGCGCGTGGGATTTGTTGGTGTTCGAATGGAACCGCCCTTCCAGAAGCTCGCGCATCTCGTTCGAGTAGGCCGCCGCCAGATCGTTGTTCTGGATTTCGGCCATGACGTTCCACTGCTGCGAACAGGCCGGCGGGGTGAAATTCCACGAGCCCGCCATCACCCAGCCCTGCGCGGCCGCCCGGTACCAGAAGACGCCCGCTTTGTCGTGCATGAGGTTGCTGTTGGTCGGCGCGCGCGACAATTGCAGCGGATTGACCGGGCGCGCGGCCAAGTTCGAGAGCGAAATCCCGGGCCAGAAGTTGGAGGTTACGTTCACCCCCTTGTCCGCCGCGAAGCCGATCTTCGCGCCGCGCGCCAGCGCGTTGGAGACCGCGAACAGGATGGGCCCCGCCACCCCCGCGTTGGACGACGAGCCCAGGAAGGTGTAGGTCGCCAGGCCGGCCCAGTCGTTGCTTTGCAAGGCGTCGATCCGGGCCAGCAGGGCGTCGCGGATTGCAAATTCGCCCGCCCCCATGTTCGTGGGGCTGGTCGTCTGGTCCGGCCGATTGAAGCGCACGATCCAGTCCGCCCCCGTATAGGTGTCCGCCCAGACCGCGCACGTCGCCGCAAGGGCGCAGATCAGCCAACCGGCGATTCCGCGGATCCTCATGCGGACACACTAGCGCCCCGCCCCGCCCCGAACAATCCCGGAATTCCCGCCGCCGCGGCAGTCCGACGTCCCGCGGCCCGGCTCGTTGCGCCAGGAGTTACTCCTCCGCGGCGGGCGAACCCGAAGCGGCGCATGAACCGCTTCATCGTCGTGCCCTGGCCGAGGATGGTGAACAGAATGACGCCAAGGGTCAGCTGGATGACGAGCGTGCGTTCGGCCGGAGAGACGATGGCCGGCGCGATCGACACGGCCAAAGCGATCGGCAACGCGCCGCGCAGGCCGCCCCACAGCATGATGAATTGTTCCGGCCAGGTGATCCGATTGGCGGGCTTGATGAAAGGATTGTAGAACAGGACCGTCAGGCCGATGATGATTGCCCGCGCCAACACGACGGCCAGAATCGCCACCCCGACGGCCGCGCCCACGAAGCGCAGCCGGCCGAGGTCGTGGATGAGGAAGGATTCGGTCAGCCCCAGCAGCAGGAAGATGATGCTGTTGGCCATGAACGCCGCGAAGCTCCAGAACCTGCGGATCGCGCCGTGCATCTTGTCGCCGAGAATGCGCTTGCTGTAGAAATTGACCATGACGCCGGCACCGCAGGCCGCCATCACGCCGGACCATTTCAGGTAGT
This sequence comes from Verrucomicrobiota bacterium, assembly GCA_022709625.1. GTDB lineage: Bacteria > Verrucomicrobiota > Kiritimatiellia > CAIQIC01 > Lenti-01 > Lenti-01. The sequence continues at coordinate 3,963 of JAKLIL010000035.1, read as the reverse complement.
GGTTGGCAAGGATGAAGGCGGCATAGGCCACGACCGTGGTCAGGCCGACCTCGGTCAGCGGATCGCGATGGGACAGGCGGATGACCTGCATGACGAGCCAGCCGGCCGTCACGCCCACCAGCGTGCCGCCGAAGAACACCAGCAGGAATTGGCCGGGCACTTTCGCGAGGGCCGCCAGGTTCCACGCGTCGGCGGGGTCGGCCAGCAGCAGGCCCCCGGCGGCGATGGCCGCGACGATGTCGAAGGCCACGATGGCCGTGGCGTCGTTGAACAGGCTCTCGCCGTCCACCACCATGCTGAGGCGCTTGGGTGCGCCCAATTCGTGGAACAGCCCGATGACGGCCACGGGGTCGGTGGCCGAAATCAGCGCGCCGAACAGCATCGCCGCGTTGAGGCCCAGCGGAGTGAATTGGGCGACCAGCAGGCCGACCACGGCGGTGGAAACCAGTACGCCGGGCACGGCCAGCGCGAACACGGGCCCAGCGTGTAGGGAAACCGGAGCCGGCGGAACAGGATGCCCGCGAACAGCGCCACCAGCACCAGCCCGACAAAACACGCGACGATTTCGACCGGGAAGTCTTTCATGCCGAAACTATGTGGCCGCCGGCGCCGCCCTGTCAAACCGCAAACGGCCGCCTTCCGGCCGGAAAATGGGTGCCGGAAAATGGGTTGGCTCCCGGCCCGGTTGCCTCTATCCTTCGCAGCATGTGCGGCCGCTTTGCATTGCCGGACGAAGACGAAGTCGGGGCCTATTGGCAGATTGTCCGCTGCCGTTGCCGGGGCTGGTTCACGCCGCAGCACAACGTCGCGCCGACCGCGCAGGTGCCCATCGTCGTGAAAGCCGATGACGGCGCGCTGGAACTGCAGGCCGCGCGCTGGGGCCTGATTCCGAGATGGTGGCAAAAAAACGCGGCCCCAACGCTGACATTCAACGTCCGGTGCGAAGACGCCGCGCGGAAGCCCCTGTGGCGCGAGAGCCTAAGGAATTCGCGCTGCCTCATGCCAGCGCGGGGCTGGTACGAATGGAACGCGAAGGAACCGATGGGCCGCGGTTCGGGCCGCCCGGGAAAACAGCCGTACTTCATCCGGTGTCCCGACGCGAAGGTCATCGCCTTTGCCGGACTTTGGTCGGTCTGGGACCGGCCGGGTGCCGGTCCGGTGGCATCGTGCGCGCTGCTTACCAAACCGGCGGCGCCGGGAATCGCCGCCATCCATCCCCGCATGCCAGTGGTGCTGAAGCCGAACCAGGAAGCCGCGTGGCTGGATCCGGCCACGCCGCCCGACGGCCTCGACGCGCTCGTCGCCGGCGCCCGGGAGGACTTGCGGGGACACCCCGTCGGTCCCAGGGTCAACGGCATCCGCAACGATTCCCCGGAGTTGATGGACAGAATCCAAACGTCCGCCACGGGCACGCTGGATTTCGACGCCTCTGGCGTCTGACCCGCCGCGGCCCGAGGTTTTTCCATGGCGTGGAAAAACCAACGTCCCAGGTCGGCGGCCGCTCTGCCGGTCCGCTCAGGGCGCCCAGATGAGCACGCGGTGGAAGCGTTGCAGCGCGTCGGCGGGATAGGTCTGCTCGAGGTCGGAGCCGTCGCTCTGCACCGGCGAGCCGTCGTCTGTCCACGGCCCGCCGGGCGCGTTGGACAGCGCGAGCGCGGACTGGATCTGGTACATCACGCCGGAGGCTGTGCCCATGTTTAGGTTGTATTTAGGATAGCCCGCAAGGACGTTCAGCCGCAGGTCGGGCATCGCGGCGGGATTCCACGGATCCGTCTTGTAGGCGTCTTCCAGGTTGTTTGGAATCCGGTCGCCGTCGAAGTCGTCCGGCACCGAGGAGGGATCGGTGGGGTCGGACCCGCTTTGCACCTCGGCATTGTCGCCGAAACCGTCGCCGTCGGTGTCGGCCCGGTAGGGATCCGTGCCGTGCACGTTGATCTCGTCGTCGTCGGATATCTTGTCGTCGTCGTCGTCCGGGTCGTCCGGATCCAGGCGCCCGTCGCCGTCGTTGTCTTCGTCGGTCACGTACTTGATCGTGGCCGTGGTCACGTCGGACTCGTTGCCGGGAAGGACGGCGCGCGCGCCCGCGCGAAGCGCGCGGCGGGCGGAACCGCGGAACTGGGCGTAGAGAACGGCGGTCTGGCCGTTGGACACGCCCGTCAGGGTATAGGTCGCGTTGTCCACCAGCGTCGTATAGACCGCGCCGGCAAAGGTCGGGCTCTGGCCGAGGCGATACTCGGCGGCGGTCCCGTCGGTGCGCAGATCGACGCGAACTTTCAGGGTATCGGTCTTGTGCACGCCGCGGTTGAGCGAGACATGGCCGGCGGGAGCGTAGGGATCGGCCTTGGCCACGGCGGAAAGCAGGCGGGAGAACGGCGTCAGGGCACCGCTCAAGCCCTCGGCCTGGAGCCGGTAGTAGTAGCGGACGCCGTCGGTCAGGCCTTCGTCGAACCAACTGGTCACGATTTTGCCGGCCAGATCCAGCGTCTTGACCAAGTTGCTGGGCGCGGTCGCGTGGGCCGGATCCGTGGCGCGATAGACGTGCAGCGCCGCATAGGCGGCATGGTCGGGGAACTGCAGCAGCAAGGCGTAGGGCATCAGGCCGCTCTTTTGTCCCGGGGAGTCGGGCGTGGTGACGATCGCGGCCTCGGTCAGCGGCGGGAGGTCGTCGTCGCGGGGATTCAGCGGGCAGCGCCCGGCCTTGGCCTCGGAGCCGTCGGATTCGCCGCCGTTGTCGGTGTCGGGGTCGTAGGGATGCGTGCCCAGATCGAATTCCCCGGCATTGTCGAGGCCGTCGAGATCGTAATCCTCTTTGTCGTCGTCGACCGTAGGCTTTGTACCGTAAAACACCTCCCAGGTGTCGGAGAGGCCGTCGCCGTCGGTGTCGTAGGGTTTCTCGCGGCGGTAGACCTGGAAGGTGCGGAAGAGCACCCGTTCGAATTCGCTGCCGTCGTTGGCCTTGCCCTGCACGGTCAGGGTGACGCGGTAGTTGCCGGAGTCCTTTTCCGGATCGTGGGTGGCGGGCCTTTCGTCGTTCGCACCGCCCTCGAGCGCCGCCTGCGGGGTGCGGCCGTAGCGCAGGCCGTAGATCCCGTCCCGGTAGCCGTCGTCGACGTTGCCCCCGTCGTCGAACAGAGCCATGGGGTCGCAGGCGGACTGCCCATCGGGCATGATCACTTGCAGGCGCGCTTCCACGTCCAGAACGGGTCCTTTGCGGTCGAAGATTTTGGCCCGCATGTCCACGGGCAGGCCTTGTTCGAAGAGTTCCTGTTCGTACCCGCCTCCGCCCTCGATGCCGCCGGTCTTGTGCGGGGCGAGGGCGAATTCGATCGCCAGCCCGCTGCCCGGCACGCCCGAGATGCCGGCAAAGCAGGCCTGGTCGGCGCCGGAGCCGTTGTCCAGCGCGACCTCGTAGTTGCCCTGCGGCAGCGGATCCTTGAAATGCAGGACGACGTGGGTGGCGCTCGTGTAGACGGCCACCGCGTAGGTGCGCGGATCGACGCCGTGCGGGTCTGCGAAGTCCACGGTCATCTTGCCGGGCATCGACCAACTCGCGTAGAGAATGGCCTTCGTCACCTCGTCCTCGCCGAGCTTCAGATTGATTGCGTCCTTGTTTCCGGCCGGCAGGGCCAGCGTGCCGTAGGCCAGGCGCTGGAGGCCCTTGGCGCGTTCGACTCCCTGCAGGAAACTTAGCGCCAAGGCGTTGGCCATGGCGGCGCTCTCGCCGGCCAGCGCGGAGCCGCCGTATTCGTCCACGGGAATATAGGTATAGTCGCCGCCGGTCAGCGTGCCGATCAGTTGCATCAGGCCATGGTCCGCGTCGGAGCCGAAGGCGACGGCATTGACCATGGTCGCGGAATTCGTCAGGCGGGAGGCGACGGTGCCGCCGGCGGGGATGCAGTTCGTGCGGTCCCAGTAGCGGGCTTCGTTCTCCTTGCCGTCGGACAGCAGGAGGATGGCGTCGGC
>JAKLIL010000349.1 GCA_022709625.1 Verrucomicrobiota bacterium | reverse complement strand
CCGCTAGCCGTCCGTCTGGTAGCCGCGCGCCTGCAACTGAAACATGCGCGCGTAGAGTCCGTTCTGGCCCAGCAGGGTGGCGTGGTCGCCCTGCTCCTTCACCAGCCCGTCTTCCATGACGTAGATCCAATCCGCCTGCCGGACCGTGGAAAACCGATGGCTGACGAACAAGATGGTTTTCCGGCGGGCGAACTCCTTCAGGTTGGCGAACAATTGTTCTTCGGCATCCGAATCCAGGAAACTGCTCGGTTCGTCCAGCACCAGCAGGCGCGCGTCGCTGACGAAGGCGCGGGCCAAGGCGATCTTCTGCCACTCGCCTTGGCTGATTTCCGCCCCCGCCTTGAATCCGCGCCCGAGCTGCGTGTCGTAGCCTTGCGGCAAACCGCGGATCAAGCGGTCGGCGTCGGCGAGGCAGGCGGCGGCCTCGATCCGCGGATCGTGGGGATCCAGCGCCACGTTGCCGAGCCAGATGTTGTCGCGCGCCGGAAACGCGTAGCGGGTGAAGTTCTGGAACATCACGCCGATCAACCGGCGGTAGTCCGCGGGGGCGAATGAACGAATGTCCACGCCGCCGTATTCCACCCGCCCGGCGTCCGGATCGTAGAGACGGCAAAGCAGTTTGACCAGCGTGCTTTTGCCGGACCCGTTGTGCCCCACCAACGCGACGCGCTGGCCGGGCCGCAGTTCCATCGCCACGTCCCGCAGCGCGGGCACGTCCGTGCCGGGATAACGGAAATCGACGCCGGCCAGGCGGAACGATTCGGCGCCCGTGGCGGGCAGCCGCGCGGGCCGGTCCGGCGGGCGGATGGTCGGTTCCATTTCCAGCAGGTCGCGGATGTTCTTGAGGAACAGGCTGTCTTCGTAGAGAGCCGCCAGCGACTGCATCAGGCTGCGGAAATAGCCCTCCGCCCGGCGCATCGCCTGCAGGAACATGACCAGGCTGCCGACGGTAATTCGACCATGGGCGGTTTGCGCCGCCATGAACAGGAGACAACCGAAGACGACGAGCAACCCGCCGCCCTGGCCGAGCAATTCGCCGGCCATCTGCCGTTTCAACCACGCGAGCCGTTCGTGCCGGAGCCGGAGGCGCAGGCTCTTGAAGCGCGCGATCAAGGCGCCGGCGAATCCGAAGCATTTGTTTTCCATCGCATGGATCCCGCTGGTCAGGACCCAGTGCAGATAGAACGTCTTGCGTTCCATTTCGGTGCAGGCGTTGCGCCAATCGAACATCCTGCGCGACACGCGCAGCGCGTAGAGGAAACCCGGGAACATCGCCAGGCACAGCACAAGCGTGATGCCCCAGTGGAACGTGAAGAGGATGGCCGCGAGGCCGACGAGGGAGATCAGATTCACCGCCACCCGCGTCATCGCATTGACGATGCGCAGGGGCGTGCTGCGCGCGTCCTGCTGCGCCCGGTGCAGGGTGTCCTGGTAGGCCGGCGTTTCGTAGAACGCCAGATCCAGCGCCGCGGATTGGCGCTGGATTTCTTCCTGGACGTGGTCGGCCACGGCCTGGCTCTGGTTTTCGGAAATCACCGCCGCCAGCGCGCGACAGGCCGCGTCGAGCAGTTCCATCAGCGCGGCCAAGGCGACGTAGACGAACGCGCGCCGGAGCGCTCCGGGTTGCGCGGCGTCCGGCAACGCCGCGATGATCGAATCCACGATCTGTTTCAGCAAATAGAGCGAAGCCAGCGGCAGAAGTCCTTGCAGGACGACGATGGCGCACGAGGCCAGGAACCAACCGGGACCGCTGTCCCACACCAGCCGCACCCCATAGCGCAATTGCAGAATGCGCTTCATGCCAGCCCCCGCTCATCGGACGTCGCGCCGCGGAAAACCCGCGGACTTGCGTCCTGTCCTGCTTGCTCGCTAGTGGATTTCACCGGGAACCCGTTTGGCCAATCGCGCCTGCCACCGCGCCCGCCGCGGGCAAAAGATGGCGTACCTGACAGGAGTCGAACCTGTAACCTTCTGATCCGTAGTCAGATGCTCTGTCCAATTGAGCTACAGGTACGCCGGATTGGGAGTGTCTTCTACACCACCCCTCCGCGTTTGGCAACCCTCCGTTTCAGTTTTTGTCGTCCGCGAAGGGTTCCGCGACCACGGTGCCATCGGCTTTCTTGACCAGCATCTCGATCTTCTTTTCAACCTCGTCGAGCTTAGAAGAGCAGAGTTTGACCAGTTTCTGGCCCTCCTCGAACGCCGCCACCATTTTTTCCAGGCCGAGATCGCCCCGTTCCATTTCCGCGGCAATCTCCTCCAGCCGCGCCAGGGCTTTCTCGAAGTTCGGGACCTTGTCCGTTTTTTCCGCCATCGCGTCCTCCTCCCGCCGCGTCCACGGTCGAGAGGACCGTGCCGTCGGCAAATTCCGTTTCCAGCCGCGTGCCCGGCGGGGCATCCGCCGCCGACCGCAAAATCCCGCCGCCCCGGCGGCGCGTCAGGCTGTAGCCGCGGGCCAGCACGCCCTTGGGATTCAGCATGCGCAGTTGCGCCTCGGCGTGCCGGAGCGCGCGGCGGTTTTCGTCCAGCCGCATCC
>JAKLIL010000348.1 GCA_022709625.1 Verrucomicrobiota bacterium | reverse complement strand
TCCTGATCAACGCCGCCGCGTCCCTGCTCGCCGCCAACCGCTGCACCGATCTCGCCGACGGCATCCGCCAGTCCGTCCAGGCCATCGATTCCGGCGCCGCGCTCGACAAACTGGAAAAACTCGTCGCCTTCTCCAACTCCTAGGCGCTTTCATCCTGTTCATCCTGGAAAATCCTGTTAATCCTGCCTGACATTCGCATGTCTTTTCTGGATCACATCCTCGCCGCCAAACGGGCGGAAATCGATGCCGCGCGGCATCTCAAGCCGCAGGCCGAACTGGAAGCGTTGGCCGCCAAGCGCGAGGATTTCCGCGGCTTCGCGGAAACCCTCGCCCGGCCCGGGGTGCGCGTGATCGCCGAAATCAAGCGGGCCTCGCCCTCCCTCGGCGACATCCGGCCCGACCTGCATCCCGGCGATCTCGCCCTGGCCTACCAGGACGGCGGGGCCGCCGCGATTTCCGTCCTGACCGAACCCGCCTTCTTCCAGGGTTCCGCCAAGGACCTCAAGCGCGCGCGCGACGTCGTCGAACTGCCCGTCCTGCGCAAGGATTTCATCCTCGACCCCTATCAGGTCTACGAAACCGCCGCGATGGGCGCCGATGCCATGCTGCTCATCGTCCGCATCCTCGACGACGAACGACTGGCCTCTCTTCTCGCCCTCGCCCACGGCATCGGCCTCGAAACGCTCGTCGAAATCCACGACGAGGACGACGCCAAGCGCATCGCCGGGCTCGCCGTGCCCGTCGTCGGCATCAACAACCGCGATCTTGCCCATTTCCAGACCGACATCGAACGCGCCGCGCGCCTCGCCGCCCAGCTGCCGCGCGGGACGGCCGTCGTCGCTGCCAGCGGCATCCGCGGCGAAGATGAAATCCGCCTCTCCCTCGCCGCCGGCCTCCGCCGCTTTCTCGTCGGCGAAACCCTCGTTCGGGCCCCCGATCCGACGGCCATTCTGAAAGAATGGACCTCTCTGCCGGTGCCCCTCATCCTGAACTCTGAACCCTGAACCCTTGATTTCCATGTTCCTCCCCCACGTCAAAATCTGCGGCATCACCCGGCGGCACGACGCGCGGTTCTGCGCCGACGCCGGCGTCGGGGCGCTGGGCGCGGTCTTCTATCCGCGCAGCCCCCGTTTCGTCGCGCCCGTCGCGGCCCGCACCCTGTTCGCCGGCCTGGATCCGCGGATTGCGCGCGTCGGCGTCTTTGTGGATGCCACCCCCGAAGCGATGATCGCCGCCGCCCGCGAAGCCGCGCTCGACGTCGTCCAGATGCACGGCGAGGAGACTCTCGCCGACATCGAAGCCGTCCAGCACGCCGGATTCCGCGTTGTGAAAGTGCTCCGCAGCGTCAACGCGGAACTGCTGGCGGAAGCCCGCGCCCTGCCGCCCCCGACCGGCATCCTCGTCGAATGCGGGCAAGGCGAACTCCCCGGCGGCAACGGGATCGCCTGGGACTGGGCCGCCGCCGCCGCGCTCGCGGCCATCCGCCCGTTCGCGATCGCCGGAGGACTCCATCCGGGCAATCTTGCCGCCGCCGCCCAGGCCAGCCGGGCGGCGGGATTCGATGCCAGTTCCGGCCTGGAAACCGCCCCAGGGGCCAAGGACGAAGCCGCGGTCCGCGCGTTTCTCCTCGCCGCGGCGGACTTGCCCCCCGCCCCCTTGCCGTTCTCATGGAAAGGCGCGCCCGCATGAGCCATCCCCGCCTCGAAAACGTCAACATCGAGTCCGTCGTTCCGCTTGCCACCCCGCGCGAGATGAAGGCGGCCATCCCCCTTACCGCCGCCGTCATCGCGACGGTCTCCAAGGGCCGCGAAACGCTCGAGCGCATCCTCGACGGCGAGGATCGGCGGCTGTTTGCCGTCGTCGGCCCCTGTTCCATCCACAACCTCGAGGCCGCCGAGGAATACGCCCGCAAGCTCAAGGACCTCGCCGACGACGTTTCCGATTCGATCTATCTCGTCATGCGCGTCTATTTCGAGAAGCCGCGTTCGTCCGTCGGTTGGAAGGGGCTCATCAACGATCCCTACATGAACGACACCTTCCACATCGAGGAAGGCATCCGCATGGCGCGGCATTTCCTCTTCCGCGTCGCCGAAATCGGCCTGCCCGCCGCCACCGAGCTGCTCGACGTCCTCATGCCGCAGTACATCGGCGACCTCGTCTCGTGGAACGTCATCGGCGCGCGCACCGCCGAGGCCCAGACCCACCGCGAAATCGCCAGCGGCATCTCCACGCCCATCGGCTTCAAGAACGGCACCGACGGCTCCCTCGACGCCGCCATCAACGGCGTGCGTTCCGCCATGGGTCCGCACCACTTCCTCGGCGTCACCGAAGACGGCCTCCCCGCCATCTTTTCCACGACCGGCAATTCCTATCCCCACGTCGTGCTCCGCGGCGGCAAGCAGCCCAACTACGACGCCGCCAGCGTCGCCGCCTGCGAACGGGCCCTGCGCGCCGCCCACCTGCCGCCGAACGTCGTCGTGGATTGCTCCCACGGCAACTCCGGCAAAAAACCCGAACGACAAGGCAACGTGCTCCGGGACG
>JAKLIL010000347.1 GCA_022709625.1 Verrucomicrobiota bacterium | reverse complement strand
GCAAATGGATTCGACAACGCCATCAAGGCCAGAACCAGCCCGAGCCTGATTCCCGGCGGCCGGTCATCGCGATACAAAACGCAAAACAGCGCCGCAAAAAACAAACCGAGCGCATAACTTCGACTAAGGATTGCGTACTCGTACAGCATGAAATAGCCGGAGCAAAAGGCCAGTCGGCCAATCCGGCTGCACGGGGCATGGCGCATCACCAGCCAGACGGTGCCCGTAACAATGGCCAAATGCAGCAGCTGCATGGCCAACGGCTGCTCTGCAAACCGCGTGATGCCCCAAAGAAGCAGGTGCCAGAGCGGAGGATGGCCGTCATACCGTAGATTGGCCCATAGGTCCCGCAGCGAAGAAGCATCCCAGGCGATCGCCCATGCCTGATATTCGTCCCGCCACATTTCGTGGCGCAGCAATCCCAGCAGAACGACCCCGCAATAGACCGCCGTCGCCAAGGCGGCAAACCAACGCTCGTTCGAAAGCTTATGGGGGGCGTCGATGTCAGCGGTCATCTGTCGAGGGGTTCTTCCGATTTGCGCAACCTTGAGTAGGACGCTTGATTCCAGCGCAACCGTTCACGGTGCGGGCCGACCGGCCCTCCCGCGCTTTTTCGAGAATGGTCCGAAAAGCAACCGGCGAGGCCGGCATCGAAGATGACGCGGAACATACCCCCGGCAGTCGACTGCGTCGCTTGCCGCTGGAACAGATGCGACTCTTCGATCGGTTGGACATGCACAGCCATTTCGTTAGCACGTTGAAAATCCCTTCGACCGCATTGAGCGTTTTTGTACTGCGAACATTCCGTCCGGGCAATATGTTTCCGGCAAAACCTCAATCGTTTTACCCGCTGGAACCGGTGCCGATTCCGCACGCCTTGGCCGTTGGCGTCGGTGCCACGACGCGGCCGGCCAGTGGAAACGCGCGTGTCGGGCCGAGGCGCGTCTCCGAACAGTGCGCGTCTCCGAACTTGCCAAGCGGCCCGGTCCCGCCCATTCTGTTGGCCCGTTCGCATGGGTTTCAAACTGCCACAGTCCAAGGCCAAACGATTTATCGGAGAACGCTGCCAATTGGCCGGCGGCTTGCCGGCCGTCGTCTACGGACTAGCCGTCGCCGCCTTTGCCAAAAACCGGTTTGCGTGGCTGGACTTTCCGCTCGACGATGCCTGGATTCACCGGGTCTACGCGCGAGCCTTGGCCTGCGGCCAAGGCCTGGCCTACAACCCTGGCCGGCAGGAAGCCGGTTCGACGAGCTCCCTGTGGGCGTTGCTCACGGCCCCGGCCCATTGGCTGGAAAGGTTCGGTCCCGATGCGCCGATTTTGGCCGTCAAGGCGATCGGCATCCTTCTGGGTTTGGCTTGCGTGCTCATCGTCCAACGCATCGTTGCGCGGCTGGCCCAATCGCGCAAGGCTGGAATCATCGCCGCCGCCTTGTTCGCGCTCCAGCCCAAGTTCTTGTTTTCCGCGTTTTCCGGGATGGAAACCCATCTCCTCTTGGTCCTGCTTTTCGGCGCCGGCCTAGCCTGGATGGCAGACAAACCGTGGTGGCTGCTCGCGCTCGTCGGGCTGGCGCCGACGGCCCGCCCCGAAGCGTTGCTGGCCTTGCCCCTCGCGGGAGCGGGCATCCGCTCGATTTGGCGCGCCAACTCGCCCCCAACCATGAAAATGGCCAGCATTCTGTTGCCCTTCCTGCCCACGCTGGCTTGGTCCGGATTTTGTTTCTACGCCACGGGCCATTGGTTGCCCAATACCTTTTACGTCAAAGCGCAGGCCATCGGTCCGTCCGTGGCCGGACTGAAAGCCGGCATCCTCGCCGTCGTGCAGTATGGCTGCGCACCCGGCTGGTTGTTCGCCACCGGCGTTGGCTGGTTCACAGTCCAATGCCTACGGCGCGGAAAACGGGCGCTGGCGCCGCTGATTGTTTTTGTCGGCTTGCCGATTCTCTATTTGGCCGGTGTCGTCTCGACCCGTTCCATTTCCCTGGCCGGCTATTACTGGACCCGCTGGACCGATCCCGGCGCGCTGTTGCTGGCCGCCGCGTTTTGCGGTGGCGCCGCCGCCCTGCTGGCGCCGGGCGGATTCCTTCCCGCCGGGTCTTCCCCGGCCAGCCTATGGCGCATCCGCGCCTTGCAAATCGCGCTGGGCGCCTTCTTCCTCGCGTGCGTTGTCCCGCCGTTGGGTTCCTCGTTCGCCGAGCGGCGCGCCCGGCTGGCCTCCGATTCGCGCGCCATCGCGCTGCTCAACGTCCACATGGGCAAGTGGATTCGCGCGCATACGCCCGCCACGGCCCTCGTCGGGGCCAACGACGCCGGCGCCATCCGCTATTTCGGGCAGCGGCAGACCCTCGATTTGCTGGGGCTGAACAACGCCGACCTCGCCTTCGGCAAGCTGGCGTTCGAACAGGCGCTCGATCGCTGCGATTGGCTGGTGGTCATTCCGGCGTGGTATCCCGACCGCCGCTTCGAGGGTTTCGAACGGCGGCATGAAGCCATGGTCCCGCGCGAGGAATACACCGTTTGCCCCGCGCCCCAAAACGTCCAGGTCG
>JAKLIL010000346.1 GCA_022709625.1 Verrucomicrobiota bacterium | reverse complement strand
GCCGCTGGCCGTGGCTATCGGCCGACGCGCGGCGGCGGCCATGGCCGGCCGGTCAAGCCCGGGACCGCCCCACAGCCAGCCGCGATGGGTCGCGATGGCGAAAAACGCCAGGCAAAAGCCCATGGCGCCGGGCAATGCCCGCGCGGGATATACACTCTCGTTGAAGATTCCCAGGACCAGCAGGGTCAACAAGCACATCGTCCCGGCATGCCCTACGGCGGCGGCATCCGGTTGCGGCATGCGCTCCATGGCCCGCAGGTCGAACCACAGGCTCCGCATCCATGCCAGGAAAACGAACAACCCCGCCAGGCCGAGTTCCACCAGGACGTGAAGGTAGAGACAATGGGCGGCCGCGCTCCGCGGGTCCAAATTGGCGAAGTTCTGGAATCCCGTCCCGATCAGCAGCACATCGATGCGCCGACCAAGCGCCTCCAGGGTCCGCCCCCAGATCAAGGGCCGCCCCGCGTCCAGCCCGTACAAATCGTCGACGGAACCGTCCGCGCTGTCCCACCTGTCGAGGAAGTCTTCCTGCACCATGCTATACGCCTGGTTGTCCTGCAGCACGGTGCGCGTCCCGACCACGGCCGTCACGAGAAGCGCCAGCACGACCAACACGGCTCCTTGCGCGTGTCGGACCGCTCCCAAGGCCAAGACGGCCGCCGCCAGCAGCGCGCTCCGTGCCCGCCCATAGACGACGGCTGCCGCCATGAACGGGATGGTGGCCAGCAGCCATGGCCGCAGGAGAACCGCGCGCCAGCCCGGTCCGCGCCACAGCGCCACCACGCAGGAAATCGCCACGCTCATGAACAACACCACGTTGAGATGGTTGACGCCGAGGGTCCCGCTGGGACCGCAATGCGTGCCGTAATAGAGCTCTTTCTCGGGCCACAGTAAAGGCACGACTTCGAATTGCTGCAGCACGATGAGCACGGCTTGGACAACCGCCGCCGCCAACATCGCGAGCAGCAGGATCCGCAGCTGCCGCGGATTCAGGCCGAGGTACCGGATGATCCCGAAAAGCGCGACATACCCAAACAAGCGGTACACGCGCAACAGGATGACCGCAAGGCCGACGAAAGCGATTTCACGGAACAGGGTCACGAGCGATCCCAAGGCGACCATCCCGACGAAGCCGATGGCCCACGCGAGCAACCGGTCGTGCCGCAGTCGCCAGCGGGCCATGACGCCGCTAAAAACCAGGCAGCCTGCCAGCGCCGCCAGATCGAAAGGTTTCAGCTCGTTGACCATGTCCAAGCCAACCGTCAGGGAAGCGATCCAGACCGTAAGCAGGAGAAGGCGGCCCTTCCCCAGCGCCGGCTTCGCGGGACGGGTCAGGCCCCATGGCCCGCCTTGGGACGGCCGCCCCGCGTGAAAACCATTGGGAAAAAATGCAGTCATGGCTGGAGAATGGACCGATACAGCGCAACGTATTCATCCGTGCAGCGCCGCAGGTCAAAGCACTCGCAGACGCGTTCCCGCCCCGCCTCGCCGAACGACCGGGCCAAATCGGGCCGCGCGGCCAATTGTTCCAACGCCGCCGCCAATGCCGCCGGGTCGCCGGGAACAACCAGCAAGCCGGTTCGACCGTGTTCGACGACTTCCGGGATTCCGCCGACGCGCGTTGCCACTACGGGCAGCGCCGCAGCCGAGGCCTCGGCAATGGCCAAGCCGAATCCCTCCCATTGGGAGGCAAGGGCGAAGACGTCGCCGACTGCGAGGATTTGGGCCACGTCCCGGCGCGAGCCGAGAAAGCGCACGCGATCCGCTAGCCCCAATTGCGCGGTCAACCGTTGCAGGGACTCGCGCAATGGGCCCGAACCGACAAACGCGTATTGCATTTCGGGCCGGCGGCCTTGAAGCGCCGCCGCCGCGCGCAGCAAGGTTTCGTGGCCCTTTTCCGGCGTGAAGCTGGCGACGCAGACGACGAGTCGGCCGCCCGGTGCCAAACCCAGCCGGCCGCGCTCTGCCTCGCGGTCCTTGCGAAGGGGACCAAACCGCTCGGTTGGAATGCCGTTGTAGATCGTTTTCACCCGCGCGGGAGCGATCTGCAGCCAACGCCGGGTATGTTCCGAGACGGCCGCGGATATTCCCACAATGGCGGGCACGCATTTCAACAGCGGTCGCAATCCCAGCACGCGCCGCAGGGTTTGGAACGGCGTGCCGAATGGATACGTGCTATGGATCGTCAGAACAAACGGTGCCTGGTGGCCCCACCGGGCTCCGAGAATTTGCTGCGGCAGCGACCAGCCGCACTGGCTGTGGATCAGGTCCGCCTCTGCCGCGCGCACGGCCCTGGCCAGACGCCGAATGAAACCCCTCCGGCCCTGATCGACGTCGTAGACGGAAACGCCCATACGTTCCAGGTCGTCCACGTAGGGGCCGCGCTTGCCCAGCATGCAAGCCACGCTGCAGGTGAATCCGTTGCCATGCAACCGGTCACACCAGTTTCGGACGAGCGTTTCATAGCCGCCCATTTCCAGGGTGCCGGTCACGTAGAGTAGCCGAATCGGCTTCATCGCCTTAGGGAGAATGATTGGCGCGGCC
>JAKLIL010000345.1 GCA_022709625.1 Verrucomicrobiota bacterium | reverse complement strand
GCAGCCATGGTTAAGGCGGCCCGGAAAGCCACGGTCTTGGGCATACCGATCATCCTCGATCCCGTCGGGGCGGGAGCCACCCAACTGCGGACGGAAACGGCCCTGCGCTTTCTGGCCGAAATGCGCGTAGCCATCGTACGCGGCAACGCCTCGGAAATCTTGGCGCTCGGCGGCGCGGCAGGGGGCACCAAGGGCGTGGAATCCACCGCGGCCGTGGACGCGGCGGCGGAATGCGCCGCGGCGCTTGCCCAAAAGACCGGCATGGTGGTGGCCATTACCGGCCCGGAGGATTTCATTACCGACGGGAACCGCTATATGCGCGTTGCCAACGGGCATCCCCTCATGGGCTCCGTCACCGGCATGGGATGCGGGGCCACCGCCACCATCGGGGCTTTTGCGGCCGTGGAGGGCGATCCGTTCTCGGCCGCCGCCACCGCGTTGGCCTATTACGGATTGGCCGGCGAACGCGCGGCGAAAAGCGCAACCGGGCCGGGTTCCTTTGCCGTGGGATTTCTGGACGCCTTGCACGCCATGGCGTCGGCCGACTTGGCGCAAGGATGCCGGATTCGGGAAGCGTGACATGGGCGCGCCGGATTATTCGCTATATCTGGTGACGGATCGCGGTCTGGCGTCGGGCCGATCCATGGCCGACATTGTCCGCGAGGCCGTGGCGGGCGGCGTTACCTGCGTGCAAGTGCGCGAGAAGAGCGGCAGTACGCGGAAATTCCTGGAAGAAGCGCGCCGGTTGCGCGCGGTGACCCGGACTCTGGGCGTGTTCCTGATCGTCAACGACCGGGTGGACATCGCCTTGGCGGTCGAAGCAGACGGCGTTCATCTCGGCCAGCAAGACATGCCCATCCCCGTTGCACGGCGGTTGGGGCCGCTAGGATGGATTGTCGGCGCATCCGCCGAATCCCTCGAACAAGCCCGGGATGCGGAAGAAGCGGGGGCGGACTATATCGGTGCGAGTCCGGTTTTCGCCACGCCGACGAAAACCGATACGGCCTCGCCCTTGGGATTGGCGGGGCTGCGGGCCATGCGGGCAGCGGTCAAAATTCCGTTGGTTGCGATTGGCGGCATCCATGCCGGAAACGCTCGGGAAGTGATTCGGGCCGGAGCCGATGGCCTCGCGGTCGTCTCGTCCATCGTCGCCGCCAAGGAACCGCTAAAAGCCGCCAAACTCCTGCGACAACTGATTGATGCTGAAAAAAAAAGAAGAAACCATAATATCTAATAGTTGTAAACTCCATACTGTGATATTTGCAAATAGCATAAATTGCGGCTGAAACGCGGAGGCATGGCGGCGGGATGAAAACCTATTGGCGAGCATTGACGATTGCGGGGTCCGACAGCGGGGGCGGCGCCGGCATCCAGGCCGACCTGAAAACGTTTGCGGCCAACGGATGTTACGGGATGAGCGTGATCACCGCGCTGACGGCGCAAAACACGCGCGGCGTCAGCGGCATCCACCCGGTGCCCATCGAATTCGTGGCGCAGCAACTCGATGCGGTGTTGTCCGACATCGGCGCCGACGCGGTAAAAATCGGCATGCTGTATTCGCCGGAATTGATCGAAACCGTGGCGCGCAAGCTCGGGGAATACCGGGTGGAACGCATTGTGTTGGATCCCGTCATGGTGGCGCAAAGCGGCGACAAACTGGTCCGGGGCGAGGCCATCGAAGCCCTCAAAGAGCGCGTGATTCCCATGGCGGAGTTGATCACTCCCAACCTTCCCGAGGCCACGGTTCTGCTGGGCCAAAACATAGGCACCTGGACCGAGATGGAGGGCGCGGCAAGGGCTCTGGCCCGGTTGGGATGCCGGAACGTGCTGGTGAAGGGCGGCCATCTCGAGACCGCGGACAGCGACGACTGCCTGTATCTCGGACCGGAGCGCCGCATCGTGCGGCTGGCCGGCGAACGGGTGGCCACCCGCAACAACCACGGAACCGGATGCACGCTATCAGCCGCGATTGCCGCGCGCCTAGCGCAGGGCGAAGCCCTCGAGCCAGCCGTACGGCATGCGAAGGAATACGTGGCCCAGGCGATCCGCGCGGGGGCCGTCTACCGCTTGGGGCACGGCCACGGGCCCGTCCACCACTTTTGGCGTTATTGGCCGCCGGCCTGACGCGGTTTCAAGGTTGCATATACCCGATGCGGTAGAATGCGCATGGCGGCAATTCGCCGTCGATGTCCAGATCGAGCGGGCCACCGGTGCCGGATTGCACCGTACCGGCCACTTGCTGCCAATTCTGGGTCGGCGCCAAGGTCGCGCTGGCGTATACGGCGTACTGGGCGCCCGGAATACTGTTGGTCACGCTCATCCTGAACCCGCCGCCTTCGGGAAAGTTCAGGCCCGCGATGAAGGGGGGCGGAACTTCGTTGGACGGGCGTACAACGCGGGTCGTGGCGATGCTGAACATATCGCCAGTGCCCGGTCGGGTGCGGACCACCTGCAAGTCGTTGAAGTACACGTTTCGTTCCATGTCGGACCCGCATGCATAGTTCCAGGTTTGGACTTGATGCACCGGCACGCCGCCCGGGGCGG
>JAKLIL010000344.1 GCA_022709625.1 Verrucomicrobiota bacterium | reverse complement strand
GGATGCGCCCCGCCGCCCAGCAGTCCGGCATCCGAAATCGTGTGATGCGGGGCACGAAAAGGTCGCTGCGCAATCAGCGCCCGGTGGTTGCCCAGTGCGCCCGCGATGCTGTGGATCTTGGTGGACTCCAGGGCCTCCTCGACGGTCAGTTCCGGGAGAATGGAGGGAATCCGCTTGGCCAGCATGGTCTTGCCCGTGCCGGGAGGCCCGATCATCAGGATATTGTGGCCGCCGCTGCAGGCGACTTCCAGCGCACGCTTGGCCTGCTCCTGTCCCTTGACATCGGCAAAGTCATCCTCATGCGCGGCAAGCGCGTCGCCATCACCGCGCAGGTCAACCCGGCAGGGACTCTGCGGAAGCTTGCCGTCCAGAAAATCGGCCGCCTGCCGCAGCGAGCGGACCGGGTAAACGTCGAGTCCATCGACCACGGCCGCCTCTTCGGCGTTTTCCGGCGGCACCAGAATGCCCTTGCGTCCCTCCGTGCGCGCCCGCAACGCGATCGGCAGCACGCCGCGCACCCGCCGCACCTCGCCGCTCAACGCCAGTTCGCCCGTCACGCAATAATCCGCCAGCCGCGCGCCGTCCATCTGGTCTTCGGACGCCAGCATGCCCAGGGCAATGGGCAAGTCGAAGCTCGGGCCTTCCTTCTTGATGTCCGCCGGCGCGAGATTGACCGTGGTTCGCCCCATCGGCGGCGTGAAGCCCGAATTGATCAGCGCGGTCCAGACGCGGTCGGAACTTTCCTTTACCGCCGCATCCGGCAGCCCCACCACGACGACTTTCGGTTCGCCATGCCCTGCATTGACCTCGATCTCGATCTCATAGGCGTCCACCCCGAACACCGCCCCCGAATACACTTTCGCCAACATAAGAGGTCCTATGATTTACGTACCCGCCAAGCCAAGGCATATTTCTCGGGACTGTCCATGATCATGCAATCCAAGTCGCCCTCTTTTAACTCCAATTTGGTTAGGCCGGCAACCAGCAAAGCTTCCGCGCGGCTTTCGTCATGGGTCCGCACTTTCTCCCTGCCGTAGGAATCCCGCCGGCCCTGCCCGCCGGCCCGCCCCCTTTTCTTTCCGGTCGCCATCCCCGGTTTGTAAACCGTAGCCGCCACCCTCTGCCCGCACTGCGCCCGGCCTCACGGGGGCGCCGCGCCAAGCGGGTTTCACAAACAACGGCGCATGATGCAGGCCGGCCCTCTGCCCCAGGCGCGCCAAATACAAGGCCAACCGACTCGTTTCGCAGAGCTTCGCGCAGGCTTTTCGGCCATCGATCATTTCCGCCCCTCCAGAAAATCGACGTCGCTTTGGTCCAAGACCGAGCCCCGCAACTTTTTCATCTCGACCAAATCTCTTCTGGAAACCACCGCCGCCTTGTCCCGCCGGCTCCACGCCACCCGCTCGGCATCGAGGATCCAGGGCCAGCGATCTGGCGGAGGAACCAGGACATCCACAACATGGAACAACTCGGGCTCCCGGCTCGGCTTCATGAACCGGCACAAGGTCATGGTCGTGTTCTTAAACGTCCAGGGCTCGGCAAATCTCCTGTATCCCGCTTCCGCCAGGCAAGAGGTTTTGGGTGGCTGGCCCAGGTTCATTGCCCGAATTCGGGAAGATTTTCGGGGGAGACTTCGGCGAGGACGGGAAGGTTTTGGTCTTTGGCGGAGACGACGGGGGCATCGACGTCGCCCCACGGAATCGCCAACGCAGGATCGTTCCAGCGCACGCCGTATTCGTCGCCGGGGGCGTAGAAATCGGTGCATTTGTAATAGAAGTCGGCGGTTTCGGTCAGGACGCGGAAGCCGTGGGCAAAGCCTTCGGGGATGAAGAGCTGACGGCGGTTTTCTTCCGACAGCTCGACGACGACAAAGCGGCCGAACGTGGGCGAGCCGTGGCGGACGTCCACGGCGACGTCGAGCACGGCTCCGCGAAGGACGCCGACAAGCTTGGCCTGCGGGCGCCGGAGCTGGTAGTGCAAGCCGCGGATCGTGTCGCAGCGGGAGCGCGAGAGATTGTCCTGCACGAATGTGCGGTCCAGACCCGCCGCGGCGTATTCTCGCGTTTGGTAGGTCTGGAGGAAAAATCCGCGGGAGTCGCCGAAGATCCGCGGCGCAAACAGCAAGACGCCGGGAATCGAGGTGGTTTCGCAAGCCAAGCCCATGATCTCACCCGTGCCGGCCGGCGGCCAGTTCGAGCAGATATTGGCCGTAAGCGTTTTTGGCCATCGCGTTGCCCAGCTTGCGCAGTTGGACCGCGTCGATCCAGCCCGACCGGTAGGCGATTTCCTCGAGGCAGGCGATCTTGAGTCCCTGTCGTTCCTCGATCGTTTGGACGAAGTTCGAGGCCTGCAGCAGGGATTCGTGGGTACCGGTATCCAGCCAGGCGAACCCGCGCCCCAGCAGTTCCACGCGCAGCCCCCCCTGCTCCAGATAGGCGCGGTTCAGGTCCGTGATCTCGAGTTCGCCGCGCGCGGAAGGCTTCAGCGCCGCCGCGCGGGCACACACCGTGCCGTCGTAGAAATAGAGTCCGGGGACGGCATAGTG
>JAKLIL010000343.1 GCA_022709625.1 Verrucomicrobiota bacterium | reverse complement strand
GGGGCGCTCCTGGCCGCGGCGCGGACGGTGGGATTCGCGACCGGCGTAGCCATCGCTGGACTGGTCTATGCCACGGCGCTGGGCGGCGCTCCCGAGACGGCCCGGCCCGCGGAAATCGCCCAAGCCGTGCGCCTGGGCATGCGCATCATCGCCCTGTTTGCGCTGGCCGGCGCCGTTTGCAGCGTTCTCCGCGGCACGCATCCCCGGCCTCTCGCGGCAGCGGGACCGGGGTAACTCAGTCGGCGGGAATATTCAACAATCCCACGGCGCATCCGCGATTGAACGCAAGCTCGGGACGACGGCCACTTGGATATTGAACGTTGGATGTTGGATATTGGATATTCCCTCCCCATGAGCATCACCGCCAAGGTCGTCGCCGACAGCGTTTCGCCGCAGGGCATCCGCCTCGCGACGCTGTCCCTGAAATATCCGCGCTGGATCCACGCCGAGTTCATGACGCACCGGACGTTTTCCCGCAACGCCAGCAGTTCGCGCGCGATTCCTTCGCGGCGTCTCGGCGCGCTGGAACGCGAATACCCCCTGCGCTGGGATGCCAACATCCCCGGCATGCAGGCCGGCGTCGCGCTTTCCGTCGAACAGGCCGCCAAGGCCAAGGCCATCTGGGACCGGATGGCCGACGCCTGCGCCGCCGGCGTGGCCGAACTCGCCGAACTTGGGCTCCACAAGCAGTGGGCCAACCGTCCGCTGGAATGGTTCACCTCCATCTCCGTGCTCGTGTCCGCGACTTCGTTCGACAATTTCTTCGGCGTACGCTGGCACCCCGACGCGCAGCCCGAAATCCAGGAGCTCGCCAAGCAGATGTTCCAAGCCATCGCGGGCAGCACGCCGTGCCCGCTCGAACCGGACCACTGGCACCTGCCTTTCGTGGCTCCCGAGGAAACGCAAGCCCTCGGCCTCGACATCGCCCGGCGTTGCTCGGCCGCCCGTTGCGCCCGCGTGTCGTACCTCAACCACGACGGCACCACGCCCAATGTTGCCAAGGATCTCGACACCTTCGCCAAGCTGGCGGGCGACCCCAACGGCCCGCCACAGCCGCTCCACGCCTCGCCGATGGAGCACCAGGCTACGCCCGACCGCCTGCGCGACCCCGCCAACCCCGATTCCTGGCATTTCCCGGCCCAGCACGGCAACTTCCACGGCTGGCGTCAGTTCCGCAAAATGCTCGCCAACGAGCAAATCGCGAAATTCACGCCGCCAGCGTAAGCCGGATCTGAAAGGAATATTTGTTCTTATCGATTCCATGGCAGGTTGATGCATATATATTTTAGATTTTATAAAATATAGATCGTTCCTGTATTTATAAATACTAGAAATTGTTGTCAGGCCGTCTTGCTACATAACTCTTGCGCCTGCGAAATTGCTCTGAATTCCGGAGCTGAACAACGGCCCGAGCCAACGAAACTTCCGCTTCCTTCCCCTGCTGCATTGCCCTAGAATCCGCCCGAATTTTGCACCGCGTTTTCCCGGAGAACACCATGTCCGAAACCTACCAGCCGTCGCTCCGCGCCCAAATCCTTACGCGCCGCACCTACAACCGCGCCCTCGACGACAAAGGCACAGTCTTCGAGACCTGGGCGCAGACCGTGGACCGCGTCGTCGAGCATCAGCGTTGGTTGTGGAAGCGCCAGCTCCGCCGCGCGCTCAACAAGACCCAGGAAGCCGAACTCGAGGAACTCCGCGGGTTGCTGCTTGCGCGCAAAGTCGGCGTGGCCGGCCGCACGCTATGGCTCGGCGGCACCGAAATTTCCAAGGTCCGCGAGGCCTGCCAGTTCAATTGCGCCCACCTCGAAATCCAGACGGTCGACGACATGGTCGATGCCCTCTGGCTCCTCCTGCAGGGCTGCGGCGTGGGCGTCACGCCGAAGTCCGGCGGCATCAGCGGCTTCACCCAGCCAATCCTCGACATCCAGATCGTTCGTTCCACGCGCCAGGACAAGAACGGGCGCGACGGCAATCTGGAGACCTGGGACCCCGAAACCAAGGTCTGGACCATCAGCGTCGGCGATTCCGCCGAGGCCTGGGCGAAGTCCGTCGGCAAGCTGCTCGCCGGCAAGTACGCCGCCGACAAGCTGATCCTCGACTTCTCCGAAATCCGCCCCGCCGGCACGCGCTTGACGGGTTACGGCTGGATCGGCCAGGGCGACGAGACGATTTCCGTGGCCTACCGGGCCATCGCGGAAATCATGAACCGCCGCGCGGGCCAGCTCCTGCGCAAGATGGACATCCACGACGTCTGCAACTGGCTGGGCACGATCCTCAGCACGCGCCGCTCGGCGGAAATCAGCCTGTTCGAATACGGCTCCCCCGAATGGCAGGAATTCGCCGTCTGCAAGAAGGACTACTGGAGCAAGGGCCAGCCCCAGCGCGGCATGTCCAACAACTCGCTCGTCTTCTATGACAAGCCCACGCGCGCGGAGCTGCGCGGCATCTTCGATCTCATGCTCGCGGCGGGCGGCTCGGAGCCCGGTTTCATCAACGGCGCGGCGGCGCTCAACCGCGCGCCGTGGTTCTCCGGCGTGAATCC
>JAKLIL010000342.1 GCA_022709625.1 Verrucomicrobiota bacterium | reverse complement strand
GGAACCATCGCCGCCGACGGTCCGTCGCGCGAAATCCTGACGGAAGAGCGTTTGCGCACCGCCTATGGAACCCATATCGAGGTCCTGTCGCATCCGCAACGCCGCGATCCGGTGGTTTTGCCCAAAAAATGAGCAGAAACGGCCATATTTTCCTTTTTTCCGCGGTTTTCGTCGCGTGTTTGGCGGTGTTTCCCTGGATTGGGGCCGAACACCTCGTTTGGCACGAGGTCGCGGAGTTTGTGCGCGGCCAATGGACCGCGGACGGCATGATTTTCTTCCAGATGCGCCTCCCGCGCGTCCTGCTGGCACTGTTGGCGGGCGGGGCGCTGGCGATGGCGGGCGCCAGTTTGCAGGTCATGTTCCGCAATCCGCTGGCCGAGCCTTGGACGCTGGGCATTGCCGGCGGCGCCAGCGTCGGCGCCTTTGCCGCGCGCACGTGTCCCTTTCTGTGGCATGCGCTCGGTCCCTTGAACACCGCCCAGGGGCTGGCTTTGGCCGGCGCGGCCGGCGCGCTGGGGCTGGGGCTGGGGCTGGCCCAGCGCCGCGGCGGCGCAGGCGGGCACGCCGTATTGTTGGCCGGCATGACCATCGGCGTCGTGGCGGGCGGCGCCATCATGGTCATCAGCGGCTTCGTTTTGCCTTGGAAACTCGCCGAATTCCACCGTTGGTTGCTGGGCGGCTTCGACGCGGCCGATTGGAACGCCGTTGGGGCCTTGGCCCTGCTGGGCGTGCCGGGGATGGCCATTCTGGCGTGGCAAACGCGCGACTACAATCCGTTGGCGCTGGGCGAAGACATGGCGGCGGGGCAGGGCGTCGAAGTCGCGCGGGTGCGCCGATGGACGATCGTGGGCGCGGGCCTGGCCTCCGCCGGCGTGGCGGCGGTGGCCGGCCCCATCGGATTCGTCGGGCTGTTGGCTCCGCATGCCGTGCGGCGGATCGTGGGCGCCGACATGCGCGCCGTCATGCCCTGCGCCTTTCTTTGCGGGGGCGCCCTGCTGGCGGCTTGCGATGCGGCCGGCCGGTGGATCGCCGCCCCCTTGGAACTACCCGTCGGCGCCTTGACTGCGATGCTGGGCGGTCCGCTGTTCCTGGCCTTGCTGGCCCAGCGGCGCTGATCGAAAAACGCTTGTTCCCCGACGCCCGCGCTGGCACGATCGGGTCGGCATGAATCCGTTTGCGCATTTCCTGCTCACATGCTTCAACGCGGCGCCGAAAGGCCAGCCGGCCGTGCCCGCCGGCGCGGACGCGACGGGGCTGGAGCGGCGGTTCGGCCTGTTCGAGCGGGTCTGCCTGCCGTTCGTGGATCGGCAGGCCGAAGGGGCGTTCCAATGGCTGGTGTTCATGGACTGGGGCACGCCGGTTCCCTTCAAGGAACGCATGGCGGCGCTGGCCGTCCACTACGATTTTCTCCGCCCCGTCTATTGTTCGAAGTTCGATGCGGAAACCGTGCTCGCGGAAATCCGCCGCCGCGAGGGACCCGGCAGCATCCGCATCACGACGCGGCTCGAGGCCGCCTCTGCGCTCCATCCGCGGTTCACCAAACTGGTCCAGGAAACGGCGGAGGCCCGGCTGGGAAACATGGACTTGGCCAAAGGATTTGCCATCCGGTTTTCCCTCGGCTGCTGCGAACGCAACGGCGATTTCTACCTGCTGCGAGATGCCGGCGCCTGTGCGAGTTTCGTTTCCGCACCGGACTGCGCCCAAACCGTGTTGGACGTCGATTCCGGGACTGGAGTCGGCGGCGCGCCGGAGGTGGTCAAGCGCCTACGTCCGATGTGGTGCCGGGTGATGCAAGCGGATGCCGCCGGGGAGCCGCCGCGCGGCGTTTACTGGCCCGGCGGCGGCACGAGCGAGTTCGCCGCGATCGTGGGAGAGGTCGCGCTCCGCGGTGCGCTTTGGCGGGTTTCTGAAACGTTGCGCACCGCCGCGCGCTGCTTGTTTCGGCGCTGAATCAGGACACGGGTTCGACCGCGGCGGCCGGCAGCCAGCCGTGAGTCCCGTCGTACTGGATTTCAAGCCATTGGCCGCGCCGGTCCAACTGCCGGACAATGGCGCCTGCGGGAAGGGCCAACAACGGCGTTGCGCTTTCCAAGGGGCTGGAAAGCACTTTCTGTTCCGGACGCATGACCACGACTTCGGGCGTGTGGCGCAGGTCGCCGTGGACCCACAGTCCCGCCAAGGCCAACAGCAGAAGCGCGGCGCAAACGGCGGCGGCCGGACGGGCCGCGAACCGGGCGCGCGGCCAGGCGATCCAGGCGCCCAAGACGAACGCCAGCGCCCAGAAGCACGCGACGCCAAACGCCAGCCACTCCCGTTGGCTGAAATCCAGCAGCAACGCCATCACTGGCGGGCGCGCGGGCAAAACGATCCCGGCCGATTGCGCCGCGAATCCCAGATTGGCGCGGATGTCGGGGTCGCGCGGAGCAAGCGTTTGCGCGCGGCGATAGGCGCGAATGGCTTCCCCGAGATTGCCGTTGCGATAGTAGGCGTTGCCCAGGTTGAACAGTACGGCCGGCATGGTTTGCTTTTCGGCGACCAGCGATTGCCAACCGGCGATGG
>JAKLIL010000341.1 GCA_022709625.1 Verrucomicrobiota bacterium | reverse complement strand
TGCTGGACGACATCACCCTGGCGTTTTTTTTCGGCGCGAAGATCGGGGTGATCGGCGGCAACGGCGCAGGCAAATCGTCGCTGCTGAAGATCATCGCCGGCCTGGACAAGGATTACCACGGCGAATGCCTGGTGGCGTCCGGCGTGCGCGTGGGCTACTTGCCGCAGGAACCGCGGCTGGACGAGACGAAAGACGTGGCCGGCAACGTGGCCGCCGGCGCCGCCGCCGCGCAGGCCATCCTCGACCGTTACGACGAACTCTGCGGCAAGCTGGGCGCCGGCCGGACGCCGGCGGAAGCCGAAAAGATCAACAACGAGCTGAGCCGCCTGCAGGATTTGATCGATTCGCGCGATCTGTGGAGCCTCGACAGCCAGATCGAACGGGCCATGGAAGCCCTGCGCCTGCCCCCCGGCGACGCCGATGTCCGCAAATTGTCCGGCGGCGAAAAGCGGCGCGTGGCCCTGTGCCGCCTGCTGCTGTCGAATCCCGACGCGCTGCTGCTCGACGAACCGACCAACCACCTCGACGCGGAAACCGTGGCCTGGCTCGAGGAGTATCTCGAGAAATTCAGCGGGACGCTCGTGGTGGTGACCCACGACCGCTATTTCCTCAACAACGTGACCGAATGGATCCTCGAAATGGACGCCGGCCGGGGGTATCCGTTCAAGGGCAACTACGAGACCTGGCTGGAAACGAAACAGGCCCAGGCGGCGGCACAGAACAAGCAGACCGCCGCGCGCCAGAAGATGCTCCAGCGCGAACTGGAATGGATCCGGCTGAATCCCTCCGGCCGCCAGTCCAAAAGCAAGGCGCGCCTGTCCCGCTACGAGGAATTGGCCGCGCAGCAGGTGGATACCCGCGAAGACGTGCTGGAAATCCAGATTCCCGCCGGCCAGCGCCTCGGCGATCTCGTCGTGCGCGCGGAAAACCTGCGCAAGGTCTACGGCCACCGCCTGATCATGGACCAGGTGAATTTCAACCTGCCGCGCGGCGGCATCGTCGGCGTGATCGGTCCCAACGGCGCGGGCAAGACCACGCTGCTGCGGATGATCGTCGGCGAGGAAACGCCCGATGGCGGGACCCTCGCGGTGGGCGAAACGGTCGCCGTCTCCTACGTGGGCCAGTTCCGCGACGCGTTGGATGCGGACAAGACCGTCTACGAAGAGATCACGGGCGGACAGGAAACGCTGGCGCTCGGCGGCAAGGCGATGAACGGCCGTGCCTACTGCACGCGCTTCAATTTCCGCGGCACCGACCAGCAAAAGAAAGTCGGGGAACTCTCGGGCGGCGAACGCAACCGCGTCCATTTGGCCAAGCTGCTGCGGCGGGGCGGCAACCTGCTGCTGCTCGACGAGCCGACCAACGACCTCGACGTGACAACCCTGCGCGCGCTGGAAGAGGGCATCCAGTCGTTCGGCGGCTGCGCCGTGGTGGTAAGCCACGACCGTTGGTTCCTCGACCGCATCGCGACCCACATCCTGGCCTTCGAGGACGACGGCACGGCGACCTGGTTCGAGGGCAATTTCGAGGGCTACCACGAACAGCGCCGCCGAATGCTGGGCGAAGCGGCCAGCCAGCCCAAGCGCATCCGTTTCCGGCCAATATGAAACCATGCCCGCGTTGCCGTTCCGCCGTTGCCGCCTGGGCGTGCGCGGTGGGCCTTTGCGGCGCCGCCGCCGCCCAGATCCCGCCGGAATCGCCGCGGCGGCCGGCACCGCCCGGCCGAACCGCCATCTACAGCGCCGACCGCCGTTTCCGGGTGTCGGGCATGACGTCCGCCGAGAACATGGTGCTGGCGCGCAAACTCGCCGATCTGGCCCGCAAAGTCGAAGATCAAACCGGGCAGCCTGTGCCCCTGCGGCACGACCAGGTCTTGGGCGTCATGGTGCAAAGCGCCTCCGCGCCGGATTCCCGCGTGTTGAAAGTGCAGGGCTGGGACGACGGCCGCTTCTACCAGCGCCTGGTCGTACCCGGGGCGGTGCGGCTCGACGAAGAGGATCTGCTGGAAGCCGCGAGCTGGCTCATGCTCAACCGCTACGCGGCGGAATACACGCCGCCGAACCAGCGGGCCGGCATGGGCGCCGCGGCGCCCGATTGGATCGCCGTTGGCCTGGCGCAAAACGCGCAGCCGGCGTTGCGGGCCCGCAACGCCGGCTGGCTCGCGCGCGAATTGGATGCGGGACGGCCGTTGCCGCTGGCGCAGGTCGTCAAGCTGGAAACCTTGCCGCCGGGCCGCTGGCGCGAAAAAGCCTATGCGGGGGCGGCCGTCGAATTCCTGTTTCCCCGCGGCGATCTCAACGCCTGGGCGGCCGTGAGCAAGGCGATCGGCACGCGGACCGCCATCGATCCGGCGTGGTTGCGCGCGCATTGTCCGGTCCTGTCGGCCGGCAAACCGGAAGAAGCGTGGCGGGAGTTCCTGGAAGCCCGCGCCCGCACCCGGGCCGTGGAGGCGTGGAGCGACCGCAGCCTGCACGTCGAGGAAAAGCTGCTGCAAACCCTGAATTTCCGCCCGCGCGACGTCGCCGACGATATTCCCAACGACGTCCCCGCGGAACTGTT
>JAKLIL010000340.1 GCA_022709625.1 Verrucomicrobiota bacterium | reverse complement strand
TGGCGGGGTACATTCGCGAGGAGTTTCTTGCCGCGCAGATGCAAACGGAGTTGCACCTCATCGGCAATCCCGAAGAACGATCCGGCCTGATGCTGGGGCAGACCGATGCTTGGCGGCGGGAGGGCATTGACCACGCGACGGCGGTGGCTTCCACCCATCAGACCCGCTTGGCGGAGATCGAAGCGAAGGTTCAACGCCTGCTGGATGTTTTCCTCGATGGTGCCATCACCCGGGAGGAATATGCCGCCCGCAAGGCGGAATATTTCACCGAGAAGGCACGGCTTCGCGAAAAAATCGCCGCGATCAAGGCCCGGGGCAACTGCTGGCTCGAACCTCTCGAAAATTTCCTGCGATTGACGAAACAGGCCGAAAACATGGCGATTTCTGGCGATTTTTCGGAAATGCGCGGATTTTTTCAAAAAATCGGCTCGAACCTCTATTTGCGGCAGCCGAAAGCGGGAGAAATCGAAGAAGAAAACCGGATGCACCCCCCTTCGGAACGGTCGGGTCAGAAGGCCGAAACCGCCGCTCGGCGCGGCGGCCTTGCCGCACGCGCCGACCTCCCGAACCCGCAGGAAACCCCGCCCATCCCTGCCGCCGCGCCGATTCGCAACCTGTTGGACCCCAGCCGCAAAAATCGCGCCGCCCGCGTTCGTCGCGCCGCGCCCGAAAATGCTTGTCCAGCCAAAGGCAGGAGCGCCGCCCCCGATCTGTCCGCCGTGGGAAGATGGTCGCCGCATCGGGTGAGCAATAGGGGGAATCTGCCGCCGCGCTTGCGGGTGGAATACTTCGGCCCTTGGAAAATCTGGGCCGAAATGCCGTCGAATCTAAGATGGTCGGGGCGACTGGATTTGAACCAGCGACTTCTTGGTCCCGAACCAAGCGCTCTACCAGGCTGAGCCACGCCCCGGTCTTGTCCGCCTTCCGGCGGAAAAACAGGGGGGAATATAGTCGGTTGGCGGAGGGGAGCAAGTGAATTCTCGGCGGTTCGCGGTGCCGGTCCGGCGGCGGCCGGCAGGGTGTTCCGAGGCCGTCCGGGGTCGCGCCGGGGTTGAAATCGGGCGTGCTGTGGGGCATATTGGCTCGGTTTAGGTTGGCAAGCGGCCGGCTTAGCTCAGTTGGCAGAGCATCTGATTTGTAATCAGAAGGTCATCGGTTCGAATCCGATCGCCGGCTCCATGCCGAGGAAACGGACAACGCCCATGAAGTACATGCTGGACCTCCTGTTGATCGCCGGACTCGTCGGGATCGGCTACCTGTGGAACAACCAACGGCAAGCGGTCATCGCGCAAAACGACCAGGCCAAGGTTCTGCAGGACGTCGTTGGGCAGTTGGAAGCGGATCTGGCCCGGGCCAAGCAGGACACGATCCAGACCGAGGACGAGTTGGCCGTGGCGCTGGACAAACTGGACCAGGCCGCCGACCAGCTGCGGGAAAAGAACGACGAACTGGCCGACCAGGCCGCCGAGATCGACGAGCTGCAGGCGACGGCCGCGACCCTGAAGGCGCGGGTGAACGAATTGCAAGGCTATCGGGACCGGGCCCGGCAGGCGACCATGGTGGAACCGGCTGCGGCGCCGGCGGCCGCCGGTCAGTAGCAAATTTCGAAGGCCAATTAAGGAGCAGCGCGCATGCATCGGAACATCGTCGAGGGCGTCCACTGGGTTGGCGCGGTGGATTGGAACATCCGGGATTTCCACGGCTACGTGACGGAGCGGGGCTCGACCTACAACGCCTATCTGGTCCTGGACAAGGAACCCGCGCTGGTGGATTCGGTCAAGGCGCCCTTTGCGGCCACCCTGCTGCAGAACGTCGCCGAACTGGCGAATCCCGCGGACATCCGCTGGGTGGTGTGCAACCACGCGGAACCGGACCATTCGGGCGCGTTGCCGGCGGTGATGGCGGCCTGCCCCCAGGCGACGCTGGTGTGCGACCAGAAGTGCAGGGACACGCTGGCGATTTACTACGACACGGCGAACTGGAAGTTCCGGATCGTCAAGACCGGCGACCAGTTGCCGCTGGGCCGGCGCACGCTGGAGTTCATCGAAACGCCGATGACCCACTGGCCGGAAAGCATGGCGACCTGGATTCCGCAGGACCGCCTGCTGTTTTCGATGGATGCCTTCGGCCAGCACTACGCGACGAGCGGCCGCTTCGACGACGAGGTGCAGGAACATGTGCTGTTTTTCGAAACCAAGACCTACGTGGCGAACATCCTCATGCTCTACGCGGTGCCGGTGGCGAAGGCGGTCGCGGCGGTGCGCCAGCTGGATCCGCAGATCATCGCCCCGAGCCACGGCGTGGTCTGGCGCAGTCAGGTGCAGCGGATGCTGGACCTGTACGATCGCTGGGACGTGTGCGCCCCCGAACGCAAGGTCCTCGTGATCTACGACACGATGTGGAGAAGCACGGAAGCCATGGCGGAGGCCATCGTGGCGGGCGCCCTCGCCGAAGGCGGCCCCGCGGTGGACGTCAAGCTGTTCCACGTGCGGGCCACCACCGGCACGCGGCTGGCGACGGAGATGCTCGACGCGGCGGTCTTCGCGGCCGGTTCGCCCACGCTTAACGGCACCCTGATGC
>JAKLIL010000034.1 GCA_022709625.1 Verrucomicrobiota bacterium | reverse complement strand
GCTCGAGCGCCGCGCGCAATTCCAGCGCCTTCACGTCGCCGATGCCCTTGATGGCGAGGAATTCCGCGTGGCTGGCGGCGGCGAGGCCGGCGAGGGAGCCTTGGTGCCGGTCAAGCACTTGCCGGGCCAGGTCGATCACGCTTTGGCCGCGGGTGCCCGAACGCAGCAGGATGGCGACGAGCACCTCGTCGGGGACCTTGTCGATGCCCGCTTCCAAGGCCAGCTCGCGCGGTCGCCGATGCCCCGGCAAATCCTTGATGCGGGACAGGGAAATGACGTACGGCGCCGGTTCTTTTCGCGGGCTGATCATGGGGGGCAGAGTAGGCGCGCGCGCCGGCCTTGAACAGCCGAAAACCGCCGCATTTCGCGGTTGCGGGGGGCGTCTCCTTTTGTATAAGGTGCACAGTTCGTGGCCGGGCCCTTCCCGGCGGCGCCGGAAAGCAACGGCAGGAAAGGCAAGAGAATCATGAAGGATATCCCGATCGCGGACGTGCGGAATTTCGTGTTGGTGGGCCATACGGGCAGCGGCAAGACGGCGCTGGTGGATTCCTTGCTCTACAAGCTGGGCGTGAACGACCGGCTGGGCAACCCCGGCGACGGCACCAGCATGGCCGACTGGACCGACGAGGAGAAAAACCGCAAGATCTCGATCTGGGCCAAGCCGTTCGACGCCGTCTGGCGCCCCAAGGGCGGCAAGGCGCTGCGCCTCGTGATGCTGGATACCCCGGGCTACGCGGACTTCTACGGGCAAGTGGTCGCGGCGACACAAGTGGCCGACGCGGCGCTCGTGGTCGTGGACGCGACCGCCGGGGTGCAGGTGGGCACCGTCAAGGCGTGGAAGCGCTGCGAGGCGCTGGGCTTGCCGCGCGCCATCGCCATCACCGGTCTCGACAAGGAAAACGCCGATTTCGCCGGCACCGTGGCCGCCCTGCAGGACCTCTGGGGCGTCCGCTGCGAAGTGGTCTCGTTCCCGACCGCCGACAAGAAGGGCGTGGTGGACGTGCTCGCCGCCCCGGCCGGCCAGGCCGACGACCTGCGCGCCAAGCTGACGGACGCGGCGGCCGAATCCAGCGACGCGCTCATCGAAAAGGTGCTCAACGGCGAAACGCTGTCGGCCGACGAACTGTCCGGCGGGCTGCGCGCCTCCGTGGCGCAGGCCAAATTCATTCCGATTTTCGCGCTGATGGCCCGGCAGGCGCTCGGCCTCGACGAACTGCTGGCCGGCTTCGCGCGGCTGATGCCCAGTCCCGCCGACCGCCCCGCGAAGGACGCCGCCGGCGCCGCCGTCGATCCCGCGACGGGCGCGCCGCTGGTGGCGCAGGTCTGGCGATCGATCAACGATCCCTTCGTCGGGCAACTGACCCTAGCCCGCGTGTGGGGCGGGACGTTGAAGGAAAACAGCGAGGCGTTCAGCGCCGCCAAGGAACAGAAGGAACGCGTCGGCACGGTCTATTTCCTCAACGGCAAAAAGAACGAAACCGTGGCCGAGGCGCACGCGGGCGACGTCGTCGCGCTGGCGAAGCTCAAGGCGACCGGGCTGAACGACGTCCTGTGCGCCGTCGGCAAGCCGACGCCACTGCCGCCGATCGTGTTCCCGAATCCGGTGGTCTCGTTCGCCGTTTCCCCGAAGAACCAGGGCGACGAAGACAAGCTGGGCCAGGGCCTGCACCGCGTGGCCGACGACGATCCGACGATCCACGTCGAGCGCAACGACGAAACCCACGAGCTGATCGTCACCGGCATGGGCGACATGCAGATCGACGCGGCGATGGAGCGCATGAAGGCGCGCAGCAAGGTGGAAGTGACGCTCAGCACCCCGAAGGTCGCCTACAAGGAAACCGTGACGGCGAAGGGCGAAGGCCACTACAAGCACAAGAAGCAATCCGGCGGCCGCGGCCAGTACGGCGAAGTCTACCTGCGCATCGAGCCAATCAAGCCCGGCGTCGAGCACTGGTTCGTCGACGGCATCGTCGGCACGAGCATCCCGCGCAATTTCCTGCCGGCGATCGAAAAGGGCCTCGTCGAGGGCATGCAGCGCGGCGCGGTGGCCGGCTACCCCGTGGTCAACACGATGGTGACGGTCTACGACGGCAGTTCGCACGACGTGGACAGCTCGGAAATCGCCTTCAAGATCGCGTCGCGCACGGCCTTCAAGGACGGCATGGGCAAGGCCCGGCCGGTGCTGCTCGAGCCCATCATGAACATCCGCGTGACGATCCCCGGCGAATTCATGGGCGACTGCACCGGGGATCTCAACCACAAGCGCGGCCGCATCATGGGCATGGAGTCGGAGGACGGCATGCAGGTGATCGTCGCCGAGGTGCCCCAGGCTGAGGTGTTCAAGTATTCCTCGGAACTGCGCTCGATGACGGGCGGCCGCGGATCGTTCGAAATCTCCTTCAACCGCTACGACGTCGTGCCCGCCAACGTGGCGCAGAAAATCGTGGCGGAAGCCGCCAAGCACAAGCAGGCGGAAGAAGAGGAATAGGATTGTCAAAAAATCCATGCCGCCGGCACCCCGGCGGGAAAGGATGACGAATCATGAGCGGACACAGCAAATGGTCGACCATCAAGCATAAGAAGGGCGCCGCCGACGCCAAGCGGGGCAAGATCTTCAGCAAGCTGGCGAAGGAACTGACGATCTCGGCCCGCGCCAGCGGCGGGGACCCCGGGGCAAACATCACCCTGCGCACGATCCTGGCCAAGTGCAAGGCCGCGAACATGCCGGCGGACAACATCGAGCGCGCCATCAAGAAAGGCACCGGCGAGCTGCAGGGCGCCGCGCTCGAGGAAATCCTCTTCGAAAGCTACGCGCCCGGCGGCGTGGGCCTCGTCATCCAGTGCCTCTCCGACAACCGCAACCGCTCCGTGGCCGACGTGCGTCACGCCCTGCAGCGCCACAACGGCAAGCTCGCCGGCACCAACCAGGTCATGCGGGATTTCCAGCGCCGCGGCCAGATCCTCGTGGACGCCGACGGCGTCGACGAAGACAAACTGACGGAACTGGTGCTCGACGCCGGCGCCGACGACATGTCCCGCGAAGGCGGCCAGTTCGAGATCCTGACCGCCCCCGCGGCGTACAACGTGGTGTCGGACAAGGTGACGGCCGCCGGCTACAAGGTGTCGGAGGATTCCGGGGTCAATTTCGTCCCGACGAACTGGGTGCCCGTGACGGACAAGGGCCAGGCCGAGGCCTTGCTGAAGCTCGTCGAGGCCATCGAGGATCTGGAAGACGTCCAGAACGTCTACATGAACGGCGACATCGCCGACGAGGCGGTCGAAGGCTAGTGCCCGTCTGGGCGGGTTGGGTTTGGCTGTTTGGAGCCGGCACGCCCCCGTCCCGGAAGCAATCTCAATGTCCGATATCCAATGTTCCATGGGAGCGGGCGGCATGAAGGTCCTGGGCATAGACGCTTCGCTGCGGGGGACCGGGCTGGCGGTCATCGAACAGGCGGGCACGCGCGTGGCCGCGCGCCACTGGGAGGTGGTGAAAATGGGGCCGAAAGCGCCGCATTCGGCCTGCCTCAAGGCGATCCGCGAGCGCATCGAGGCCGTCGTGGCCGCGCACCGGCCCGACGCCGCCGCGATGGAGGGCGGATTTTTCTTCAAGAACGCCAAGGTCGCCCTGGTGCTGGGCGAAGTGCGCGGCGCGGCGATTTGCAGTTGCGCGGCGGCCGGCGTCCCGGTCTACGAATACTCCCCGCGCAGCGCCAAGCAGAACGTCACGGGTTGGGGCGCGGCCCCGAAGGAACAAGTGGCGAAAATGGTGAAAGCGGTGCTGGGGCTGGCCGAAATGCCGCCGCCGGACGCAACGGACGCGCTGGCGCTGGCGCTGTGCCACGCGCAGACCCGCCGCAGCGTCGT
This sequence comes from Verrucomicrobiota bacterium, assembly GCA_022709625.1. Taxonomy (GTDB): domain Bacteria; phylum Verrucomicrobiota; class Kiritimatiellia; order CAIQIC01; family Lenti-01; genus Lenti-01. The sequence goes on along the minus strand of JAKLIL010000034.1, from coordinate 7,426 downwards.
GCCGGGCGAGCCGATCTGATGGCCGCCGCCCCCCAGGAGCGGCTCCGGCTGGAGGCGGTCCAAAAATCCTTTTGCGCGCCCGGGGGCGGGGTCGAGGTGCTGCGCGGCGTCTCGCTGGCGTTGGCCGCGGGGGAATTCGGCGTGATTACCGGACCGTCGGGCTCGGGCAAGACGACGTTGCTCATGGTGGCGGGCTTGCTGTTGCCGCCCGACGGCGGCCAGGTGCGGTTCGACGGACGCGAAACGGCCGGCCTCGGCGAGGGGGAATTGGCGCGGATCCGCAAGCACGGCGTCGGCATGGTGTTCCAGAAGTTCTGCCTGATGTCGCGGCGCACCGCGCTGGACAACGTGGCGTTCCGATTCCGCTATTTGCGGGTCGCGGCGCGCGAAGCGCGGCGATTGTCCGAAGCCGCGCTGGCGCGCGTGGGCTTGGCGGGCAAGGCGCGGCAGCCGGCGCGGCTGCTCTCGGCCGGCGAAATGCAGCGCGTGGCCATCGCGCGTGCCCTCGCCCTGCCGCCGAAATTGCTGCTGGCCGACGAGCCGACCGGCAACCTCGATCCGGAGTCCGCCGCCCGCGTCATGGAACTGTTCCGCGAACTGAACCGCGCCGGCATGTCGATCCTGCTCGTGACCCACAATCCGGATTGGGTCGCGGCCGGCACCACGCACTGGACGATGCACGACGGCCACCTGGCCCGGGTCTGACGCGCGCTCCGCCGGCTATTCCAGCGCATCGAGATACTTGTTGGCTTCCACCCAGTCGAAGCCGTTGCTCACGGCCTTGTACCAGAATCCTTGGCCCGGCGGGAGCGCGGGACTCACGTAGGGCGCGCCGGAGCCGAAGTTGGTGTAGGCCTGCCAGCCCGTCAAATAGGCGTAGTTCGTTCCGAAATAGCTGACCACGTCGTACAGCGCCAGATTCAGGTAGCTTTGCGATCCCGCGTTCCAGACCATGATTTGGTCGGCCGCTCCGGGCAACAGATAGTGGCCCGTGCCGTGCGCATGGAGTTGGAGATCGCCCAGGCCGACGGTTTCCGAAAAGGGATTGGCCACGAGTTGCAGGCCTGTGGCGATGGCGTTGGTGGCCGCCGCGGCCCAGATGGCTTCGCCGGTTATCGCCACCTGCCGGTCGTCCGCCGTTGAGCCGCGGATCCACACCGCCGAGCCCGGCGGCAGCACGGGATTCACGTACGGGGCGCCGGAGTTGAAGTTCGTGTAGGCCTTCCAGCCCGTCAAATAGGCGTATTGCGCGCCGAAGGTCCGCACGTCGAATAGCGCCAGGTTCCGGTACGACTGCGTGGCGGGTTCCCAGACCATGAGTTGGTCGGCCGAACCCGGCGAGATGTGGTGGCCGGAGAACTGCAGCGGATCCATCAGGCTGTCAAGCGTCTGGCTGGCGGTCGCGAACGGAATGCCCACCATGGCGAGTTTGGCGTTGCCGGGTTTGTCCACCTTGGCGAATCCCCACACCTGCTTGGATGGGCCGGCGCGGCCGGCAATCCGGTAGTAGCCCAGATCCGCGCTGCCGCCGCCGGCATGGGTGAGGGTGGCGCTTTCGGCCGCCGCCTCCGCGACCATCGAGGTGACGGAGTTCCACGCCGCGTTTGTCAGGCTGGCGCTGCAGAGCAAGCCGTAGGAGCAAGCGGCTGCCACCGGGCCGAAAACCACTTGGACGTCGTTGCTGGCGGAGGCAAGACCGGTGATTTTCAGGTCGGTGATCGCCTCGGTCACGGTGAAATCGGCGGCCACGTATTGGAAGGCGTAGTTCGTGGCCAGCCCGCCGGACACGGCGATGGCGTTGGAATACGTGCCGACCGGCGTGGTTTCGTCGACCGTCGTGGCGGCGACCGGTTCCGCCGTCAGCGCCGACGCGTTTTCGCCGGCCACGAAACCGGCGTACGTGAACGTCAGGGGCGGATTGGGCGTGCCGTAGGCCTTGCGCTGCGGATCCGCGGTCACGGTGAGCAGGGCGGGAGCGACGGTCAGCAGGCCGGTGGCCGAGCCCGAATAGAGGATTTCGTTGATCGTGCCCGTGACCGCGTAGTTGCCGGCATTGGTTGGCGGGACGGGACGGCCATCGTAGGTGAAATCCATGGCGAGATTCGGCGGATCCGTCGTGGCGGAAACCGTTCGCGCGGTTCCGGAGTAGGTCTGCGCGAGGTCGAGCAGTGCGACGGTGGCCGGCGCCTGGGCGATCGCGAAGGTATTCGTGACCTCCGGGGCCTGCCGCCAGGAACCGTTGCCCGGTTGCGACGCCACCACGCTTACGGTGCCCACATTGGTGAATGTCAACGAGGTGCCGTCCAAGACGGCGGGACCGTTGGCCACGGCAAATTCCACGGCGAGGTCCGACGAGGCCGTCGCCGCCAGCGCGACCACGCTGGTGGCCACTTGGTCGCCGATGGGCGGAAAATCGATGGTTTGGCTGCGGGCCGTGGCGGTGCCGGCGAAGAGGATATTGGTTTGCGGCAGCACGGCATCGCTGGCGAACGCGAGCGCGGCCTGGAAAACGCCGGTGGCGGCGGGAGCGAAGACCACGGTGAAATCGGCGGTGCTGCCCGCGGGCACGCTGGCGGGAATGCCGGAGAATTGGAAGGCCGCGGCGCCGGTTCCGTTCGTGCTCCAACCGGCAATGGTTAGGGGGATCTGGCCGGCATTGCGGATGGCGAGCACGTTCGTGCGGCTGGTGCCCCATTCGCAAGACCCGAAATCCGTGCCTTTGGCGGGGTCGGGCGGTTCGTTGTCGGCGACGGCGGCGCCGTTGGTGCCGAGGACGGCGAGTTGAGGCGAGGCGTTGCCAACGACCAAGGGAAGGGTGAAGCGAGACTGGGCGGCGACGGCCGAGCCGTCGCGGGCGATGAAATCCAGCGTGTGGATGCCGTCCGCCAGCTCGGTGGTATCGAGGGTGGTTTCGACGGCCAGCACGCCGTTGGTCGGTGCGACGTGGAACAGGACGGAGGCGCGGGAGCGGAGGTCATCGGCGTTGTCGTCGAACCGGCTGGCGAAACTGGAGTTGGTGACCAGTCCGGAGTGGTTGCTGATCGCCGCGATGCGATAGTCCAGATGGATGTTCCAGCCGTCGGGGCCGGGGGGCCGGGCGAAGAAGCAGCCCGAATCGTTGGGTGGGTAGGACAAGCGGTCGTAGCGCACGCCGTTGGTGGCCATCAGGACGGGATTGGAATTGACGGCGTTCATCAGGCGATCGAGCAATGCGGAGGGCTGTTCGCCTTGCGCGGCAACCACGACGCTGGTGACGGCCACGCCGTTGGCGAGGGTCACGATGTTGGTGATGGTGTCGCCCGCGTTGGCCCCGTCGGCGGTATGGGCGGCCAGTTCGACGTATTCGCGGGCGGGGTAAATGGAGGGAACGAGACTGGTGGCCGCAAGGCCCGTGCCAAGAGTAAGGACAGCGGCGGTTCCTTGCGAAACGGCGGCGGCGACGGGAACGTTGTCGCCCGCGTGGTTGATGTTTTCGTAGAGCAGTTCGAGCCGGTCGCCGCGGGCGACGGCGGAAACGATTTGGCCGGAGTCGGCATTCACGGCGGCGGCCAAGGCGGCGACGGCGTCGAAGAGCGTGGCGTTGGCGGCGACGGTGGCGGAATTGGTCCGGCCGGCGACGGTCACGGACAGGACGTTGCCGGGCGTGGGCCCAAGGGTGGCGAGATTGGTCTGGAACCGGCCGTCGAGGTAGAGATCGAGGGCGGCGGCGGGAGCGCCATTGGAGCGGGCCAGGGCGGAAACCTGTACCGGGATGCTGGCCGTGACGATTTGGAAGGCGGTCGGCGATGCGACGGCCAGCATGGGAGCGGCGGCAAAAGGCGCGGCGAGCGTGTCGCCGGCGAACAACCCTTGATAGGGGGCGGCGATCGACATGGCGTAGGCCTCGCCGATGGTGAAGCCGCGCGCATAATAAAAGCCGAGGAGCGGGTCGGGAAATTTTTGGGTGTAGGCGCAGGGCTCGTCCACGGTGCCATAGGACGCCGTCGCGCCGATGCCCATCCAGTCGAGAACGGTCGCTTGGCCGTAGCAGGGATCGGGAATCATGCCGCCGCAGGAGGTCATGTGGTCGGCGTAGGCGCCGGGCAGCCAGACGTTGTTGGTGCGGACCACGGGAGAAATGCAGCAAAAGCCGTCTTGGAAGCCGACCACGTTGGTTTTCCCGGACAGTTCGGTGTAGCGCGGGGCGATTGCGCAGGCGAGCGGCAAACCCGGCAAGGAGGTGAAAGCGAACTGGGTGCGGTCGTAGAGGCGTTCGCGGACGCCCCGCGGCGCATCGCCGTTGAAAAAAAGATAGGCGGTGCCCGCCGGAAAGGATGATTGAGCCGCGGCGCCCCGGTCGGCCACGAGTTTGGCGGTGGCCAGATTCGAGGCGACGAGATGGAACGCGATGAACCCGTTGGTGGCGTTCCAGCCGTCGACGGAGCGGTAGGCGCGTTCGGCCTGGTAGTAGGCGTTGGAAGTGTAGGCGGGCAACTTGCAACCGTAGGGGTCGTCGTAGGTGCCCGGCGCGTTCTTGAATCCGTAGAACAAGGAGGAATCGACTCCTTCCACGTTGCGCACGCGGGTGGGAACATCCTGGCAGAGGACGAGAAAATCGATTTGGCCGGCGAGGCCGTTGACGGCGATATGGTTGGTGATGGGGCCGACCAGCAGGCTGCGGAACTCGTTGGATGTGACGGAAACGAGATTGGTGGCGATGTCCACTCGGCAAATGTGGTGGTCCGGAATCCCGTGGACGGCGGCGTAGTGGTTGCCCAGCTCGATCGAATCGGCGGAGTTGGTGTTGACGACGACCAGGACGTTGAACGCCCCGCCGCCGGCCCAGAGCGTTTGGCCGCACCCCAACCAGAGACCAAACCAGATCGAAACCCATCGATGCTTGAACTGGCGGGTGGCCATGACCCAACACTACCGGGCTTCGAAACGGTGTCAATTCAGCATCGGGGTCAGGCATTAAGAAAGTTAAGTTTTGGCTTGAGCGGGCCGTTGGGCCGTGGCACAAGGAATTCCACTATGGCACGGAAACCGCGCATCCATTTCGAGGGGGCAATCTACCACGTGACGCAACGGGGCGTGAACCGGGCGCCGATCTTCATGGACGACGCGGATCACCGGCGTTTCGTGGACCAACTGGAGGAAACGGTCGCTGCGCTCGGGGTGCGCTTGTACCTGTTTTGCCTGATGTCCAACCACTTTCATCTGGTGGTGGAGACCCCGCAAGCCAACCTCGGCGCGTTCATGCAGCGGCTGCAGACGGCCTACACCTTGTACTTCAATGCCCGCCACCAGCGGACCGGTCATTTGATGCAAGGACGTTACGGGGCCGTGCCGGTCCAGGGCGATCGCTACTTGCTGAACCTGTCGCGCTATGTCCACTTGAATCCGGTCGCGACCAGCCATCCGCCCGCCGTGCCGCCCAAGGATTGCGTGGGGCAACTGCGCAAATTCGCCTGGAGCAGTTTCCGGGGATATGCCGGTTTGGCGCCATCCTATCCATTCGTGGACGAAGGGCCCATGCTGGCCTTGATTCCCGGCGAGGCGGAGCGGCGCCGCGCGGAATACCGGCGGTTTGTCGAAGCAGGCCTGAAACAGGTCGATTCCGCGTGGCAGGCCGCCTATCGGAACACGCGCTGGGGCTTGGGCGACGAGCGCTTTCAGGCGCAGGTGCGTCAAGCCCTGGGCGGCCAAAACGGACCGGGAGCGGGCGCCAAGGAAAGCGGCTTCCGGCATGCGGACACCCCCATCGATTCCGCCAAAATCCTTCGGCAAGTCGCCGACGAATTCGGCGTTCCAGCCGGCGATTTGAAGCGCCGCAGCTATCGCAACCGGGCGCGGGGAGCCGCGCTGCTGATGCTGATCCGGAACGGGGGGCTGACCCAGCGGGAAGCCGCCGGCCGGCTGGGTCTCGGCACGGGCTCCGCGGCATCGCAGCAGATGGCCGCCTTGCGGGCGGCCATGGCCCTGGACCCGGAATTGGCGGGCCGGATAGAGCGTTTGGCCGCCGCCCTCCGCGCGGACCGGCCGAATTCTTAATTCTTAATGCCTGACCCCGGCGGGGTCGCCGCGCGCTGGTTGAAGCGCACGTAGTAGAACAGGTTTTCGATTTCGAAGGCGATGTTGATGTTGTGGACGAAGAGGGCCGAGCCCGTCTTGAGCTGGACGGGGGAGAAGTTGAGGACGCCCTGGACGCCGGCGGCGGCGAGCTGGTCCAGAATCCCGGCGGCGGCGTTTTCCGGCACCGCCAGCACGGCGACCTGGATTTTTTCTTCCCGGACGAAGGCGGCCAGTTGGCTGACGGGCAGGATGGGCACGGGGACGGCGGCGGGATTGATCCGCGCCGGGTTGTTGTCGAAGCCCACCGCCACCTGGATGTTTTCGTTGGGAAATCCCTTGTAGTTCATCAAGGCGGTGCCGATTTTGCCGCAGCCGACGATGACGATGCGCTGCAGGACGTGGATGCCCAGAATGGAATCGAGGCATTGCAGGAGCGCATCGATCGGATAGCCGCCCCGCTTGTTGCCCACCGTGAGCTTGGAGAGCGAAAAATCCTTGCGGACCAGCGCGGCGGAAATGCCGGCGGCATCCCCGAGATTGTCGGAAAACACCCGGGACAGTCCCATCGACTTGAATTTCTGGAGAATGTTTTTGTACCGAACCAATCTCTGAATCAGTTCTTTTTGGGAATAATCAATTGTCTTTTTCACATTAAAACTCCTTTTATCGCTATAATGTGAATTCTTTCAAATAAAAATACGAACTTCATCGATTTAATGAAAATCCATATTGGATTTCCCTTGTTTTTTCAAAGCTTTAATTTATCGTTCTGCCAATTTTATTTCCGGAGCGGAGGAACCCAAACGTGAGTACGGAACAGGCGGACGTCAAATTGGCGCCGGAGCTCGAGAAATACATCCAGCATTGGAAAAAGCAGCCGGGCAATCTGATCATGGTGTTGCACCGGGTGCAGGGGCATTACGGCTACGTGCCGCGCGCGGTGGCCTTCCAGGTGGCGGATTTGCTGAAGATTCCGTTGGCGCAGGTCTACGGGGTACTGACGTTCTACCACTTCTTCAAGCTGAAGCGGCCGGGCAAATTCAAGATCGCGGTGTGCATGGGGACGGCGTGCTATCTGAAGGGCGGCGACGATCTGATCCAGGAACTGGAGGAGATCCTCGGCGTGGGGCTCAACGTGGTGACGCCCGACGGGCTGTTTTCGGTGGAAGCGGTGCGTTGCCTGGGCTGTTGCGGGCTGGCGCCGGTACTGGCGGTCAACGGCACGATGCACGGCAACCTGAAGAAGGAAGACGTCGCGGACCTCGTGGCGCATTACCGGGCCCAGGCGTAGGACCGTTGCGGAAGCGAGGTGCGAGATGGCAAAGTCGACATGGGCCGATTTGAAAAAGGCGCGCGCGGCGCATGCCCCGGC
>JAKLIL010000339.1 GCA_022709625.1 Verrucomicrobiota bacterium | reverse complement strand
CCGCGGATCAACAGGCCCATGGAAAATCCTATTTCTTGAGGACCTTGACGATGCGGTTGCGGGCGTCGACCTTCACGACGGTGGCCTTGAAAACCTGCGCCTCGGCGTCGTCCATCGGCGCGTAGGCGATCACGATGATGGTGTCGCCCTTATAGGCCAGGCGCGCGGCCGGCCCGTTCAGCATCATTTGCCCCGTGCCCCGCCGGCCGCGGATCGCGTAGGTGACGAAACGCGCGCCGCTGTTGAGGTTCAGGACCTGGACCTGCTCGCCCGGCAGGATGTCCGCCGCTTCCAGCAGGAGCGGATCGATGGCGACGCTGCCCTCGTAGTCGAGTTCGAGCCCCGTCACCGTCGCCCGGTGGATTTTGGATTTCAGCATGATCCGTTGCATGAAGCGGTCCTTTCCGAAGAAACCGTACTGTATCCCGACCGCCCCCGCCACATCAAGCCGGCGGTTTCCCCGCCGCGTCGAAGCGCGGGGCAACCATTACGGCGGGATGCAGGTAGATGGGCTGCAGCTCTTCGCTGGTGCCGCCGGCTAAGAAGAGCCGGCCGACCCATTCCGCCTGCGGTGCGCGGCTGGGCGCGACCCAATGGGCGTCGGGCCATTCCTCGGCGCGGGCGGACGCGGGCAGCAGCCGCCATTCCCCGACTTGGCGGGGGCAAAGGCGTTCGCCCCGCGCGAAACATCCGGCCCAGATGTTCTCCCGCCGCGCATCGCCCCAAACGACGACTTGCGAAAGCTCCGGTTTTTCCGCCAGGATTTCCGCCGCCAAGGCGGCGCCGCTGGACACCGTCCAGACCGGCTTGCGCTCCGGAAGCGCCCAGCCGTTCGCGGCCGTGAGGCTCACCCGCAAACCGGTATACGCCCCGGGACCGCGCCCGACCGCGAACGCGCCGACGTCGCCCAGCGACCAGCCCGTGCGGTTCAGCAAATCCGCGACGGCGTCGAACAGACCTTGGCTGCGACGCTGGCCGGCATCCACCGGCAGGGCGGCGGCAACCGCGCCGCCATCCAGCAGCGCGAGGCTCGCCGTCACCGTCGAAAATTCCAGGGCCAGGATTTTCATCGCCGCCAAAATGCCAGTTTTCCAGGCCATGGAAAACCATATTTCGCCCCCGCCCCCCGCGCACCGCCCCCACCCGCCACCGCGCTACCGCGCTACCGCAATTCGGCCAGGGAATCGGCCAGGGCCCGCAGGAACTGGGCGTTTTCCTTGGCGGTGCCCACGCTTACGCGCACGTGGTGCGGCAGCCCGAAGCCCGCCATCGGCCGGACGATTACTTTCCGCTTCGTCAGCGCCGCGGTCAGCCCCGCCGCCTTGGCAAAGGGAAGCAGGATGAAATTCGTCACCGACGGAACGGGTTCCAGGCCGAGGGCCTTCATGCCGGCCATCAGTTGCGCCCGACCTTCGCGCAGCATCTTGCGCGAAGCGACGAGATAGTCCTCGTCTTCCAGCGCGGCCAGGGCGGCGGCCTGGGCCATGGCGTTCACGTTGAACGCCTGGCGCACCTTGTTGAGCAGGTCGACGGCGTCCGGCTGGGCCATGGCGTAGCCCACGCGGAGGCCCGCCAGCCCATAGGCTTTGGAGAACGTCCGCAGCGTCACCACGGGTTTTTTGCCCGCCTTGACGTGTTTCAAGGTGTCCACCTGGTCCTTGGGTTCCACGAGTTCCATGTAGGCTTCGTCGAACACCGTCACCACGTCGGCCGGGACCCGGTCCACGAAGCGGTCGACATCCGCCTGGTGCACCATGGTGCCGGTCGGGTTGTTGGGATTGCCCACGACGACGAGCTTGGTGCGCGGGGTAATGGCCGCAAGCATGGCGTCCAAGTTGTGCGTCATGCCTTTCATCGGCGCTTCGATGCATTGGCAGCGGTAGAGTTCGGCCACCAGCTTGTAGACCACGAACGACTTTTCGGACGCCACCAGGTCGGCGCCTTCGCGCAGGAACGCGTGCGCCAGCAGCACGACGTGTTCGTTGCTGCCGCAGCCGAGCATCGTCATCTCGGGGGTGATTCCGAATTTATGCGCAATAGCCTGCCGGAGGTAGAACGACCCGCCGTCCGGATAGAGATGCATCTTCGGGATGGCCTGCCGCATGGCCTCCTGGGCTTTGGGCGACGGGCCCAAGGCGTTTTCGTTCGAGGCGAGCTTGACGATGCCCTCTGCGTCACCCAGTCCCAGCTCGCGGGCGACCTCTTCGATGGGCCGGCCCGGCTGGTACGGCTTTTGCGAGGCGATCCACGAATTCGCCAACGGGGCAAACAAGCTCATTTTTCTTCCTCCTCATCGCCGCCAACGATTTCTTCGGCGGACCGGCCTTCGCGGGCGATCGGCCCTTCCGCCTCCGCCTCCGCGGCCCCGCCCGGACCGGCAACCGCTTCTTCCTCGATGGCCGACAACGTCGGCTGGGCGGACGCGTCCGCCTCCGCCGCCGGGGCGGTCCGCGCCCGGGCTTGTTCGGCCTCCAACCGCCGCAATTCGTCCGTGCCCGGCAAATCGTCAAGGCTCTTCAGCCCGAAATGCTCCATGAACTTCTGGGTGGTGCCGAACATCCACGGACGGCCGGGCAGCTCGC
>JAKLIL010000338.1 GCA_022709625.1 Verrucomicrobiota bacterium | reverse complement strand
GGTTGCGCGCGTTTTTGGCAACCGGAGGCGTCCGGAAGCCGCGAACCGGAAACCCGAACCCATGAAAAAAGACATCCATCCCAAATACGGCGAAGCTACGATTTCCTGCGCGTGCGGCGCCGTGCTCAAGACCCGTTCGACGGTCAAAAGCATGAGCGTCAACACCTGCGCGGCCTGCCATCCCTATTTCACGGGGCAGGCGAAGTTCATCGACACCGAAGGGCGCGTGGACCGCTTCAACAAGCGCTACGCCCGCAAGGCCACCGCCAAGAAGTAGCTGGTTGCGACGACGGGCCGGATCGTCCCCGCGCGGGAGCGTCCGGCCCGTTTTGCGTACCCACGCGAAACGCCTTCCGCCATGGAACCGGATCCAGCCTATTTCAAGCAAGCGGCCGCGCGCGCCGAGGAACTCGAACAGGCCATGTCCGTTCCGGGCGCGGCCTCCAATCCGCACACATTCAAGGAAATGGTGCGCGAGCACCAGCGCCTGCGCGACCTGCTGCAGGCGGCGGACGACCTCCGGCGCCGCCGCCAAATGCTGGCCGACAACGCCGAACTGCTGGCCGACAGCGCCGGCGATCCGGAACTGGCGGAAATCGCCCGCGCCGAAAAAGCCGAGCTGGAAGCGGAACTGCCCAAAGCGGAACGCCGCCTCATGGAACTGATGCTGCCGCCGGATCCCGACGACAGCCGCAACACCATCCTGGAAATCCGCGCCGGCACCGGCGGGGAGGAGGCCGCGCTTTTTGCCGGCGACCTGTTCCGCATGTACGCGAAGTTTGCCGACGCGCACGGCTGGAAAACCAATCTGATCGACGCCTCGCCTTCGGATTTGGGCGGCTACAAGGAAATCATATTCTCGGTCGAAGGCACCGACGTCTACAAAACCCTGCGCTACGAGAGCGGCGGGCATCGCGTCCAGCGCGTGCCCGAAACGGAAGCGCAGGGCCGCATCCACACCTCCGCCGCCACCGTGGCCGTGCTGCCCGAGGTCGAGGAAATCAGCGAGGTGGAGATCAAGCCCGAAGACCTGCGGGTGGATTTGTTCTGCGCTTCTGGACCGGGCGGCCAGAAAGTCAACAAGACCGAGTCGGCCATCCGTCTCACGCACTTGCCCACGGGGCTGGTCGTGGCCTGCCAGGACGAACGCAGCCAGAACCGGAACCGCGACAAGGCCATGCGCGTCCTCGCCGCGCGCCTGCTTGACCTCAAGCGCCAGCAGGAACACGACAAGCGCACCACCGAGCGCAAGACGCAAATCGGTTCCGGCGACCGCAGCGAACGCATCCGCACCTACAATTTTCCGCAGAACCGCCTCACCGACCACCGCATCAATCTCACGCTCTACTCCCTCGACCAGATCATGGAGGGCAAGCTCGACGACGTCGTCGGCGCCCTCCAGACCCGCGACGTCGAATTGCGGCTGGCCGAGCAGATGGGGAACGTCAACTGATGCCGGCCGGCGAGGGCACCTGGCGAGACTTGTTGGTGGCCGCCCAAGAATGGTTGGAGCAGGCCGGCATCGAAGAGGCCGACGTTAAACTCCGCTGGGTTGCCGGGCATTTGCTGGCCTGCGGACTTCTCGACGTGCGCCGGCATGCCGCGGACATACCGACCCCGATTTTGGCCGACCGGTTCCAAACCTTGGTGGACCGTTTGGCTACCGACGAGCCCGTCCAATACGTCATCGGGGAAACCGATTTCATGGGATTGCGCATCCGCTGCGACGCGCGCGCGCTGATTCCGCGTCCCGAGACCGAACTGCTGGCCGGCTGCGCCCTGGACTTCCTGCGGCATTGCCCCGGCCAGCCCGCGGTTGTCGACGTCGGTACCGGCACGGGCTGCCTGGCCTGCGTCTTGGCCCTGCGCGCGCCCCGGGCGCGCGTCGTTGCCCGCGACATCAGTCTAGCGGCGCTGGAATTGGCTCGGGCCAATGCGCAGGCATTGGGCGCGGCGGTCGAATTCGAGCAAGCCGATCTGCTGGCGGAACTGGCCCCGGGCAGCGTGGATTTGGTGGTCGCCAATCCGCCTTATGTCGCAACGGCGGAATGCGACCGCCTGCCGCGGACCGTGCGGGACTTCGAGCCTCGCCTGGCGCTGGATGGCGGGGCAGATGGGTTGCGGGCGATTTCGCGGCTTGTCTCGGGAGCCGCCGACGTGCTTTCATCCGATGGACAACTCATGATGGAGATCGGCGAGGACCAAGCCGATGCCGTCGCGGAGATGGTATGCCGGACGCCCCCAATCCAGCCAATAAGCCTCAAATCCGACTTCGCCGGACGGGCGCGCGTCGCGATCTGGGGCCGCCCCCGCCGCTGACTTCGCCCCTGTTCGCGCCGCGGCAGGGGCGCGGCCGCTTCAAGGGCTCCTATGCCTTCTTGGCGCTGCTGATCATCGTCGGCGGCGCCATCCTGCAGTTCAATTGGATGAAGCATGCCAAGCAGGAAGACGTCGTCTCCAACGCGTTCGTGGAAAAACTCGGCGCATGGATGCTGCACCAGAAGGGGTTGTCGCCGGACCAGCCCTCCGGCGGTGCCCAGGTTGCCGAGACCATCGCATGCGAAAACTGCTTCGGCACGGGCAGCGT
>JAKLIL010000337.1 GCA_022709625.1 Verrucomicrobiota bacterium | reverse complement strand
GTGGTCGGCTTCGGCATCGCCAACACGTTTTTGATGGCCTACATGGAGCGCATCCACGAGCTGGGGGTGCTGCTGGCGCTGGGGATGCCGCCGCGGAAACTCGCGCGGATGGTCTACTTGGAATCCGTGCTGCTGGTGGGCCTGGGCATGCTGCTGGGGGGGACGGTGGGCCTGGCCATCACCTATTACTATCAGGTGAACGGCATCGATTTCGGTCTTCACGAGGAACTGACGGCCAAGTACGGGATGAGTTCCGTCATCCATCCGCAGATCGATCCGGCGGTGCTGGGGTGGGCGGGCGGCATCGTGCTGGCGATGGCGCTGGCGGTGGCGGTCTATCCGGCGCTCAAGGCGGCGCGGATCCGGCCCGTGGAGGCGCTGCGGCGGACGTGAAGACGCTGCTCAAGATGGCGTGGCTGAACGTGTGGCGCAATCCGCGCCGGACGGCCGTCTTGCTGTGCGCGATGGCGGCGGGCCTGGTGGGCATCCTGTTTTCGATGGCGTTCGTCAACGGCTGGATCCGACAAATGGTGGCCGACGCCGTCAACGTCTACGAGGGCCACGTCAAGATTTTCGCCAAGGGCTACAACGACAATCCGGCGGTCGAGAACAACTTTGCGCCCAATGCGCGCATCCTGGCCACGCTGGCGGAAGATCCGCGCGTGGCGAGTTGGACCCCGCGCGTCGCGGTGCCGGGCCTGCTGTCGACGCCGGAGCAGGCCCTCGTGGTGGACGTCGTCGGCGCGGATCCGGCGCGCGAGCCGGCGGTAGCGACGGCCACGCGGATGCTGGCCGCGGGCCAGGGGCTGGCGGCGGGAACGCCGAATGAAATTCTGATCGGCCGGGATTTGTCCGAAAAGCTCAAGAAAGGCCTGGGCAAGAAGGTGGTGCTGATGTCGCAGCAACTCGGCGGCGAAATCGGCACCGGGGCATTTCGGGCGGCAGGCATCTTCGACGTCGGCAGCGGGGCGTTCAACGAAAGCCACGTCTACATCGCCCTGCCCGAGGCGCAGCGGCTACTGAACCTCGGGGAACGGATCACCGAAATCGCCGTGCGCTTGCGGGACATCGGGGACAGCGACGCGTTTGCCGCCGATTCGGCGGCGCGGCTCGCCGACCCGGCGCTCGAGGTGCTGACGTGGCGGCAGCGCATCCCGTTCGTCGACGAGACGCTGAAGCTGACGGGGCGGTACGCGTGGATCTACTATGCGATTTTCTATATCGCCATGGCGTTTGGCATCGTGAACACGCTGATGATTTCCATCGGCGAGCGCACGCACGAGATCGGCGTGCTGCGGGCCGTGGGCATGACGCGGCGGCGGCTGGTGGCGGTCATCCTGCTCGAATCGTTCTTCATCGCGACGGTGGCGGTGGCGGTCGGCGTCGCGGCGGGCGGCGCGCTGGTGGGGTGGTTCTACGCGCGCGGCATCGACCTGAGCGCGTTCGCGGAGGGCTTGGATCTGTACGGGATGGCGCATGTCGTCCGGCCGGTTCTGGCGTATGCGGACGTGGCGTCCGCGATGGCGGGAACCTTCGCGATCTCGCTGTTGTTTTCGCTGCTGCCGGCGTGGCGGGCGGCGCGGCTCGTGCCGGTGGCGGCGCTGGGGCAGACGGGATGAAAACCTTTCAACACAAAAGGCAACGGTTTTGCCCCCCCCCACGGCCTTGCGCCGTGGGAGGCGAAGTTGGTTCCCCCACGGCGCAAGGCCGTGGGGCCCGCAAGATTGGGTTTTCGAAAGCGAGGCCTGACATGGCAATCGTGGAAGCGAAAGGGCTGATCAAGGACTACCGCGAGGGGCGGACGGACGTCCGCGCCCTGCGCGGCGTGGATCTGGAGATCGGCGAGGGCGAATTCATCGCCGTGGCCGGGCCGTCGGGCTCCGGCAAAACGACGTTGCTGAACATCGTCGGCGGCCTCGACAACGCCACGGCGGGCGCGGTGCGCCTGGACGGGGAGGAACTGGCGGGATTGGGTCCGGCCGCGCTGAGCCGGCTGCGGCTGCATAAGATCGGATTCGTCTTCCAGGCGTACAATCTGATTCCCGTGCTGACGGCGCGGGAAAACGTGGAGTTCACCATGCTGCTGCAGGGCGTACCCGCGGGCGAACGCCGTCGCCGCGCGCTGGAACTGCTCGGCCGCGTCGGTTTGACCGGGCTGGAAAACCGCCGGCCGCCGACGCTCTCGGGCGGCCAGCAGCAGCGCGTGGCCGTCGCGCGCGCGATCGTCGCCCGGCCGCGGCTGGTGCTGGCGGACGAACCCACGGCGAATCTCGATTCGGAAACCGGCGCGAAGCTGCTGGACCTGATGCAGGCGCTGAACCGCGAAGAAAAGATGACCTTCGTGTTTTCCACCCACGACCCGATGGTGATGGATTACTCCCGCCGGTTGATCCGTCTGCACGACGGGCTCGTGGCGGCGGACGAACGGCGGAACGGGGCGGGCCATTGATTCGGCGGGCGGCAGCGGTCGGCCTCTGTCTCGCGCTGGGGGGCGTGCCCGCGTTGGCGGAATCCGTCGAATTTTCCGGCTACTGGAAGTCGTTTTTGTCCGTGACCGACGTGGGCGCCGGCTACCGGAAACTCGGCCTCTGGGACGACG